>WGSR01000166.1 GCA_014871545.1 Collinsella sp.
CCCCAAGATTCGCCAAAAGAGAGGGGCCTTGATGGCACAGAGCGCGAACATGGATGCGTCGGAGCTCGCACGCGATATCGCGGCCGGCCTAGCATCGGCAACGACGGCAACGGAGCGCGCGGCACTGGTGCCCGCAGAGCTCGTCGAGGCCATTCAGCAACTAAAAACCCAACGTGACGCGGTGGTCCTAGCGCACTATTACGTGGCGCCCGAGGTGCAGGCCGTGGCTGATTACGTCGGCGATAGCTTCTACCTGGCCAAGCTCGCCAAGAGCCTGCCACAGCGGACCATCGTGCTGTGCGGCGTGGAGTTTATGGGCGAGAGCGCCAAGCTGCTCAACCCCACCAAGACCGTGCTGCTGCCCGAGCCGGGCGCGGATTGTCCCATGGCTCATATGGTCAAGCGCGAGACGGTCGACGCCGCCCGCGCCGAGTACGGCGACGACCTTGCCGTGGTGTGCTACGTCAACTCCACGGTTGAGATCAAGAGCTGGAGTGACGTGTGTGTCACCAGTTCCAACGCCGTCAAGATCGTGTCCGAGCTGCCGCAGCAGCACGTCCTGTTCATTCCCGACCAGAACCTGGGCCGCTTCGTAGCCGAGCAGGTGCCGCAAAAGCACGTCATCCTCAACAAGGGCTACTGCCCGCGCCATCACATCATCACCGTCGAGCAGATCGTCGACGCGACGGAGGCCCACCCCGACGCGCTCGTGCTGGCGCACCCCGAGTGCAAGGCCGACGTTCTGGCCGAGGCCGACTACATCGGCTCCACCGCCGGCATCATTAAGTATGCCGAGGAGTCCGACGCGAGCGAGTTCATTATCGTGACGGTCCGCGGCGTGCTCTACGAGCTCGAGCGCCGCTGCCAGGGCACCGGCAAGAAGTTCTATTTCCCCGCGGTGCAGCCCACCTGCGTCAACATGGACCTCATCACGCTCGAAAAGCTCGTGCGCTGCCTGGAGACGGGCGAGGGCGAGGTGCAGATCGGCGTCTCGGACAAGGCCGCCGATCAGGCCAAGCTCACGCTCGACCGCATGCTCGAGTACGCAGCGCGCTAGAACAATGTGGCAGGAGGGACGGTCCCTTATGTCACATTCAAGGGAGAGGATTCCTGTGGAAACCAAGCAATACCCCGATATGGAGTGCGACGTCGTCATTGCCGGCTGCGGCGTGGCGGGCCTGTACGCGGCTCTTAACCTGCCGACGAGCACGCGCGTGATCATGCTTTCCAAGGGCGCTGTCGACGAGTGCGATTCGATGCTCGCGCAGGGCGGTATCTGCGTGCTGCCCGAGGGCTCGGACTACGATGCCTTCTTTGAGGACACCATGCACGCCGGTCATTACGAGAACCGCCGCGAGAGCGTCGACATCATGATCCGCTCGAGCCGCTCGGTCATTAACGACCTGCTGGCGATGGGCGTGGATTTTGAGCGCAAGGCCGACGGCAGCCTCGACTTTACCCGCGAGGGCGCGCACAGCCGTCCGCGCATTGCCTTCCATGCCGATATCACCGGCAAGGAGATTACGACCAAGCTGCTCCAGGCCGTTCGCAAGCTGGATAACGTGCAGATTTTGGAGCACGTAGCCATGACCGATATCCTGACGGGCGAGCGTGACGGCGCCACGGTGTGTGCCGGTGTCGTCGCCGTTTCCGTGGACGAGGACAACTCGGTTCGCCCCGCCGACGAGCTGGCAAATGCCGCCGAGGGCGTGCATGCCGGTAAGCCGTTTAAGATCCATGCCCGCCATACGCTGTGGGCGACGGGTGGCATCGGCGGCGTGTACGATCACTCCACCAACTACCCGCAGCTCACCGGTGACGCCTGCTACATCGCTCAGGGGCATGGCATTAAGATGGAGCACCTGGACTACGTGCAGATCCACCCCACGGGCCTGTTTTCGCCGCAGCCGGGCCGCACCTTCCTGATCAGCGAGAGCTGCCGCGGCGAGGGCGCGATTCTGCTCAATGCCGCCGGCGAGCGCTTTACCGACGAGCTTCAGCCGCGCGACGTTGTCGCCGCCGCTATTCGCGAGCAGATGAAGCAGGACGGTACCGAGCACGAGTGGCTGAGCTTCGCCCCCGTCGAGCGCGATGTGGTGACCGGGCACTTTGCCAATATCCGCGCGCGCTGCCTGGAGGACGGCCGCGACATCCTGGACGAGCCCATCCCCGTCACGCCCACGCAACACTACTTTATGGGCGGCGTATGGGTCGACAAGGACGGCCGCACCTCGATGCCCGAGCTCTACGCCGCGGGTGAGACGGCCTGCAACGGCGTTCACGGCAAAAACCGCCTTGCATCAAACAGCCTGCTCGAGGCGCTGGTCTGGGGTCGTCGCGCCGCGTGGTACATGCGTACCGGCGAGTCGCTGGCCGTGGAGCAGGCGGGCGATCCCGCGCTCGATGGCCGTCATCGCGCCCTGAGCGCCGACACCCTGGCAATCGATGATTTGGCCCGTGCCGCCGGCACGCAGGCCGTGGAGGAGTAGACCATGAATCCCATTACCATGAAGCTCGTCGTCGATGATCTGATTCTGCAGGCTCTGCGCGAGGACATTACCTTTGAGGACGTGAGCACGGTGAGCGTGTGCCCCACGGCGCGTCCCGCCACGGTGGAGCTTATCGCCAAGGCCGACGGCATCATCGCCGGCTTGGATGTGTTTGCCCGCACCTTTGAACTGCTGGATTCGCAGAGCTCGGTGCTGCTCGACGTTGCCGATGGCGACGAGGTGCACGCCGGCGACCATGTGGGTCAGGTGCGCGGCGACGCGCGCGTGCTGCTTTCGGGCGAGCGCGTGGCACTCAACTACCTGCAGCGCATGAGCGGTATCGCTACCTATACGCACCAGATGGCCGCGGCGCTCGAGGGCACCAAGACCGTGCTCGTCGATACGCGCAAGACCACGCCGGGCATGCGCGTCTTTGAGAAGGCCGCGGTCGAGATTGGCGGCGGCAGCAACCACCGTTACAACCTGTCGACGGCCGTCATGCTCAAGGACAACCACATCGATGCCGCCGGCGGCGTGACGCGTGCAATCGAGATGGCGCGCGCCCATGCATCGTTTACTGCGACGGTCGAGATCGAGTGCGAGAACCTGGACATGGTGCGCGAGGCCGTGGAAGCCGGTGCCGACATTATCATGCTCGACAATATGACCCATGACGACATGGCGGCCGCTATCGAGCTTATCGCCGGTCGTGCCAAGACCGAGTGTTCGGGCAACGTGGACGCCGACAACATTCGCGCCCTGGCCGATCTGGGTGTCGACTATATTAGCTCGGGCGCCCTGACGCACTCTGCGCCGATTCTCGACCTCTCGCTTAAGCACCTGCGTCTGCTGGACGGTAAATAATGGACGCCCGCGAGCGTCGCCGTGCCATCATGGGCGTGCTCGAGCGAGCCAAGGGCCCCGTCTCCGGCAGCGCACTTGCTCGTGAGGTGGGTGTGAGCCGCCAGATTGTCGTGCAAGACATCGCCCTGCTGCGCGCCGATGGGCACGATATCGTGGCGACCAATCGCGGCTACGTGCTGCAGGAGGCGGCGAGCAGTCCGGCTGTTCCCACGCGCTTGGTCAAGGTTCGCCACGGCGTGGAGCAGGCAGGCGATGAGCTCACGAGTATCGTCGACGCCGGTGGTGCCGTGCTCAACGTGATCGTCAATCACCGCGTGTACGGTAAGATCACGGCCGACCTGGACATCCGCAATCGTCGCGATGTTGAGCGCTACCTGCACGATATCGAGAGCGGCAAGAGCTTTCC
>WGSR01000167.1 GCA_014871545.1 Collinsella sp.
ACGCGGCCGTTGTCGAGCGTCGTGGAGAAGCGCTCCTCCTCGGAGGCGACGATACCCTTGACGAGCGCGACATTCTTGAGCAGCTCGGGATAAGCCTCACCCATCTGAGCGTTAACCTCGTCGATGAACTTGGTCAGGAAGGCGCCCTCGATGCCCAGCAGGCGACCGTGGAACACGGCACGACGGAGCAGGCGGCGAAGGACGTACTCGCGACCCTCGTTACCGGGAAGGATGCCGTCCGAGATCATAAAGTCGACGGCACGGGAGTGGTCGGCGATGATACGCAGGGAGCGGCTGGCGCCAGAGTAATCGTCGGCGTCATAGGTCTTGCCGCTAATCTTCTCGCCCAGCTTGATGAGGTGCTGCATCAGATCGCCGTCGTAGTTGGCGGTCTTGTGCTGCATGATGGCGGCCATGCGCTCCAGGCCCATGCCCGTATCGAGGTTGCGGTGCGGCAGCTCCGGCATGGAGCCGTCCTCCTGGCGGTCGTACTGGGTAAAGACGAGGTTCCAGAACTCCAGGAAGCGGTCGCAGTCGCAGCCAGGCTTGCAGTCGGGGCTGCCGCAGCCGACCTCCTCGCCCATGTCAAAGTAGATCTCTGAGCACGGACCGCAGGGACCGGTGGGGCCAGCGGCCCAGAAGTTATCGTCCTCGCCCAGGCGGGAGATGTGGTCCTCAGCAACGCCCAGAGAACGCCACACGTCGTGGGTCTCGTCGTCCTCGGTAAAGACGGTGAAGTACAGGCGGTCGAGCGGCAGCTTGAACTCCTTGGTGATGAGCTCAAAGGCCCAGGCGCAAGCCTGCTGCTTGGAGACGCCGCCAAAGGAGAAGTCGCCGAGCATCTCAAAGAAGGACAGGTGACGGCCGTCCTCGCCGATGCAATCGATGTCGTTGGTGCGGACGCACTTCTGGCAGGAGATAGCGCCGATCTCCTTCATGGTCTTCTTGCCCTGGTAGTACTCCTTAAACTGGTTCATGCCGGCGTTGGCAAGCAGCAGCGAAGGATCGTCAGGGACGAGGGACGAAGAAGGATAGAGCTTAAGACCGCGCTCCTCAAAGAAGTTGAGGAACTTGGAGCGAATCTCGGCCGTAGTCATTGACGGGTAGTCAGCACTCATAGAGGGAATCTCCTCGGTTTCACATCGAAACAGTTCAAACGTAACGATATTACCATCCCGCCGCGCCTGTGCAAAAAAGAGGGTCGCCAAACAGCGACCCTCCAGCGAAAGTGCACGTTATTTAGTACTGCGCGATCCTTTGAAAAAGGACTGCTGTATAATTGCATATAAGATTCACCCGGAAGGAGCGATCGATGAAAAGCAAACGATTTGTCCTGAATACACTTCTGGTTGTAGCACTTTTAGCGCTCTTAGCCTTCTCATGCTGGTACGCAAACCAACCATCATTTGGATACGTATTGTATACAGTAATGTCCGGCGATAAGGCTTATTACACTCTACGCGCAATTGACGTTCTCTTTTTCTATGTAGCCGGCCCCTTATCAATCGCTTTGGTCGCGTTTCTTGTCATTTACAACTTCAAGAAACGTTAATAGAACCTATTTAGAATCCGAATCGTCCATGGAGCCGTCGATGCCGGTTTTAGTTTCGTCGTTCATATTGAAATCGTCGTCTTTGGCGAAGGGATTCTTGAAAAAGCCCGTAGCATCGGGCTGAAGGCCCGAGAGCTTCATCCAGGGATTATCGAGCTCGGGTTTGGGCATGGCCTGGGCCTCGGGCGCGGTCTCGTTGCCGATGAGCTCGGACTCGTAGATGAAGGTGTCGTCGCCGAGCGCGTCGTAGGCGGCGACCGGGTTGCCATCGGCATCGCGGTACGGTGTGCCCTTAAACACGGCGCCGTCATAGGCCACAAGCTGGCGGCCGGTCTCATTCTCGAAGTAGTACACGAAGATACCCTTGAGGGCCGCACATAGCGGGATGGCAATAATCATGCCGATGGGGCCCATGAGTGCCGAGCCAATAACGAGCGCCGTGAGGCTCATGATGGGATGCACCTGCACCGAGCTCTGCATAACCTTAGGCGAAATCACGTTATCGGTGACGTTTTGCGCGACCATCGTCACGATGAGCGTCCATAACGCCAACATGGGACTGAACATGAAGCCGAGTACCGTGGCGATTGCTGCGCTCACCCAGGGACCGACGACCGGAACCAAATGCATGATGCCGGTAAAGATAGCCATGAGCGCCGCATACGGATGACCGATGATCAAAAAACCGATAAAGGCGAGGAAACCACCGCAGATGGACGTCACGACCATACCGCGCATGTAGCCGCCGACAGAGCGAGAAAGGATGGCGACCATAAAGCGGTACGAGGTCTCCTTCTCCTGACCGATGATGGTGCAAATCTCGTGATGCATGCGAGGGTAGTCGCAGGCCATCCAGTAGGCAAGCACCAGACCAAGGAAGATCACGAACAACTGCGAGGCCGTATTGGTGATGAGCGGGAACACACCGCGACCAAGCTCGGCAGCAATCTGAGACACATACTTCGATGCCACGGTAACCAGGGACGAAAGATTATCGTCCAAATACTCCTTGAGCGGCGTGTTGTTGAGCGTCTTGGCATGCGAGATCATCTCATTGAGATCGCCACCCGCAACACGAAGCTGCTCGGGCAGGCGGCTCAGGACTTCCATGATCTGACCAAAGAGAATCGGCGACAAGATGCAAACGACACCGACGAGCACGGCAACAACAACAATAAGCGCGATAAGCGAACCGATGCCGCGATTCATGCCATGGTGCTCGAGCCAGTTGGTGATCGGGGACATCACAAAAGCAATGATGGAGCCGACGGCAAGAAACTCAATAACCGGTGCCAGGATGCCCATAAGGTTAAAGATGACAGCAGCAATAACAATGCAGCCGACAACAGCCCAAATGCGCAGCGTCAGAATGCGGGTGTCGCGCAGCACGCGATCGGTTTGTTGGGGGTGCTCACTCATGAACGAACCATCACTCCGTCGGGGTCGATCTTGTCCTGAATCTTCTTAAGGGTACGGCGCAGCAGGCGCGAGACTTGCACCTGCGAGATACCCAGCTTCTTGGCGATCTCGATCTGGGTCATGCCCTTCACAAAGCGCAGCTCGATCACCTCGCGTTCGCGCGGCGAGAAATCGCGGATGGCCTCCTCGATTACCAGGCGGTCATCGGTAAAGTCGAGCTCGTTGTCGTCATCGGCATAGCGGTCGAGAATCGAAGGGGCATCGTCGGAGTCGGACGCGCCAGGAGCCTCGATGGGCACCGAGGTATAGGCCGAAGACGACTCCATGGCCTCCAGCACCTCGTCGACAGTCACGTCCAGGTACTCAGCGATTTCTTCGACCTTAGGCGAGCGCTGCAACTCATTGGTGAGCTTGTCGGTAGCTTGGTTGACCTTTGCCGAGAGCTCCTGCAAGCGACGCGGAACGCGCACACTCCAGCCCTTGTCGCGGAAGTGACGCTTGATCTCACCCAAGATGGTGGGCGTGGCAAACGTGGTGAACTCGAGTCCGCGCTCGGGATCAAAGCGGTCGATTGCCTTGAGCAGGCCCAAATAGCCAACCTGCATCAGGTCGTCGAGCGGCTCACCGCGGTTCTTAAATTTGTTGGCAAGAAACCTTACCAGGTTCATATGGGACATGACGAGTTGCTCACGTGCGTCCGGATCACCGGTCTCTTTGTAGCGACGAAACAGCTCGCGGGTTTTCTCCTTGTCCCAAGCGGTCTTACCGCTCC
>WGSR01000168.1 GCA_014871545.1 Collinsella sp.
TGCCGGTGGTGGCGCAGCGCAACGCGAGCGTCTGTAAGACGATTGGCGCCGCCTGTGAGATCTTGGGTGACGAAGATGCGTTTCTATCCCAGCTGTCGGCACAGGCGTTCCGAAGCTGTTTGCGCAAAGAGGCGGCGGGCGCGCTGGTGCTCGATGCCAGACGCCTTGCTGCGGCCGAGGTGGTAATCGCGCGGCGTATCGTGAGGCTGGCGATCAAACGTATCGATCCGGATGCTCGTCCGGAGATGCGGCATGTGGAGCGAGTTCTTTCCTGCGTTGCCGAGGGCGCCGGCTCGGTCACGCTTCCGGCGGGGATTGACGCACGCGTCGAGTTTGGCATGCTGGCGTTTAAGGCGCCGGCAGCTCGTGAGGGCCTGGTCGCGGACTGGGTTACCGTGCCTGGTCGTTTGCCGTTGGGCGGGGGACGCATGCTGGTTGCAGAGCCGATGGCCGTTGAGCCGGGATGCGATATCGTGCGCCGCGCCCGTGAGCTTGCGGCTGCCGGGGAAGTGACGGCTTTGGTAGACGCGACTGCCCTGGGTTTTGCCGACAGCGATAGTGGGCGGATCCTGGCGGGCTCGCGTGGCGAGATCCCTGCCGAGGCGCGATTGGCGCGCCTGTGGGTGGACGGCCCCGCACCGGGAGACGTGATGTGCCCGTTAGGGATGAGTGGCCGAAGCAAGAAGGTATCCGACTTGCTAGGCGAGGCTCGCATTCCCGTTTCCGAGCGCGCCGGCGTGCCTATGGTGAGGACGGCGCCGGGAGGTGCCGTGGTGTGGGTCGTCGGAGTTCGCGCGGACGACCGCTTTAAGTGCACGGCGGCGACGCGTGTGGCCTATCTGCTTCGCGTAGTTGATGCAGATTAGCCCCTCGCACCAGCTGTTCTGTGCGGCGTTGACGGTATTCCCGCGCTGATGGTGCGCGGGCTGGAAAATATACCCCGTGCGCTGCTAGAATGTGTAGTTCGCGTCCATACGGCGGTGTGTGGGCGATTAAGCACAAGAAAGGGTTGTCATGGCTTCTCAACATCCGGATATCGAGAAGGTTCTGTTTACGCAGGAGGATATCGACGGTATCGTTTCTCGCCTGGGCGAGGAGATTACGCGCGACTACGCGGGCAAGGATCTGGTGCTGATCGCGGTTCTGCGCGGCGCTGTTGTCTTTATGGGCGACCTGATGCGCAAGATTGAGCTGCCGACCAACATCGATTTCATGGCTGTTTCGAGCTATGGCGACGGTGTGAAGTCTTCGGGCATCGTGCGTATCATTAAGGACCTGGATATCGACATCCGTGGTCGCGACGTGCTGATCGTCGAGGACATTCTGGACTCGGGCCTGACCCTCAAGTACCTGATGAAGAACCTCGAGAGCCGCAAGCCCGCCTCGCTGGAGGTCGCTGCCTTCCTGTGGAAGGACGTTGAGAACCGTACCTCGGCCATCACGCCCAAGTATGTTGGAACCCATTGCCCCGATGCCTTTGTGGTGGGCTACGGCCTCGATTATGCCGAGCGCTATCGTAACCTTCCGTATCTGGGCATTTTGAAACCGGAGGTTTATTCGTAAGATGCCCGACGACCGTAACGATAACAATTCCCAGACTCCCCGGGAGCCTAAGATCCCGGGGATGCCCGGAGGCAAGAAGCCCACGCGTACGGGCTGGCTGTATTTTCTTTTGGCTTGCGCGCTTCTGGGCTATGCCTTCTTTAATATGGGCTCCGGCTTTGCCAGCTCCAGCAATACCCTTAAGCTCGCGACGAGCGAGATGGTCAGCGCCATCAAGCAGGATCGCGTCGAAGATTTGACCTATACGGTTCAAGACGGAAGCGTGGCGGGTCATTACTGGAAGACGAAAAAGGACAAGGGCGATACGAGTGAGCTCAAGAGCTTTTCCTCGACCTATGTCGGCTCCGATTCGCTTGCCGAGCTCATGGCGGAGCACCCCGACACCAAGTATATCGTCAACACCAACGACCCCGATTTTTGGGGCGACTTGGCGATGAGCGTGCTGCCGACGATTGCCCTGATTGCCATCATGTTCTACTTTATGCGCCAGATGATGGGCGCCAATAACAGGAACATGCAGTTTGGCAAGACCAACGCCAAGACCAACGAGGCTACGCGTCCCAAGGTCAAGTTCGAGGACGTGGCCGGCGTGGACGAGGCCGTCGAGGAACTCGAGGAGATCCGCGACTTCCTGAGCGATCCGGACCGCTATCGCAAACTGGGTGCCAAGATCCCGCGCGGCGTTTTGCTGGTGGGCCCTCCGGGTACCGGTAAGACGCTGCTGGCTAAGGCCGTTGCCGGCGAGGCGGGCGTGCCGTTCTTTAGCATCTCGGGCTCTGACTTTGTCGAGATGTTCGTGGGCGTTGGCGCCAGCCGCGTGCGCGACCTCTTTAAGGAGGCCAAGTCTCAGGCTCCGTCGATTATCTTTATTGACGAGATCGATGCCGTGGGACGTCAGCGCGGAGCCGGTCTGGGCGGCGGCCACGACGAGCGCGAGCAGACACTCAACCAGCTGCTGGTCGAGATGGACGGTTTTGAAGAAAGCGAGTCGGTCATCCTGATCGCCGCAACCAACCGCCCCGATATTCTGGATCCGGCATTGCTGCGCCCCGGTCGTTTTGACCGCCAGGTCACGGTCGACCGTCCGGACGTAAAGGGCCGCGAGCAGATCTTGCGCGTGCATGCCGAGAATAAGCCGATGGACGAGGACGTTAAGTTTGAGAAACTCGCCCAGACGACCGTTGGCTTTACCGGTGCCGATTTGGCGAACCTGCTCAATGAGTCTGCGCTGCTGGCCGCTCGCCGTCATCGTTCCGTGATCTCGATGGACGAGGTCGAGGAGTCGATGGAACGCGTGATTGCCGGACCACAACGCAAGGGCCGTGTGATGACCGAAGCCGAGCGCACCACGATTGCCTACCACGAGAGCGGTCATGCTCTGGTGGGTCACATCTTGGAGCACTCCGATCCGGTCCACAAGATCTCGATCGTCAGCCGCGGTCAGGCTCTGGGCTACACGCTGCAGCTTCCGCAGGAGGACCACTTCCTCAAGACCAAGAACGAGATGCTCGACGAGCTCGCCGTGTTCTTGGGCGGTCGCGTTGCCGAGGAGCTCATGTGCGATGACATCACGTCGGGCGCGAGCAACGACCTGGAGCGCGCGACCAAGATGGCGCGCGAGATGGTCACGCGCCTGGGCATGAGCGAGGAACTGGGTACGCAGGTTTTCGGTGAGGCGCAACATCAGGTGTTCCTTGGTCGCGATTACGCCGATCACCAGGATTACTCCGAGGAGACGGCGCGCCGCATCGATATCGAGGTTCAGCGCATTATGCGTGAGGCCCATCGTCGTGCGGTCGAGATCCTGGACGCCCGTCGCGATCAGCTCGATCTGATGGCGAAGGTGCTGCTTGAGCGCGAGACCGTCGAAGGCGACGCCGTGAACGCCCTGCTCGACAACGAGTGGGATGCCTACCTTGAGCGCGAGGGCGATATCCTGGCGGCCAAGGAGGAGCGCAACGCCAAGGCGGCCGGCATGCCGACCAAGAAGCGTGCGCCTCGCATGAGCGAGGAGGAACTTGCGGCAGATGCCGCGGCCTTTGCGCAGGCGGCCATGCAGGAGGATGCCGAAGCCGCATCCGATGATGCTGACGATGACCATGCCGTCGTCGGTGCCGATGTCGACACCG
>WGSR01000169.1 GCA_014871545.1 Collinsella sp.
ACCGTGAAAACCAAACAAACCAGATAAACGGCGTGGTATGGCCCCTCAACAAAGCATCAACCAGCGCTACGAGGTCGGAGCGTTCCTAAATGTATAGTTACCCGGAGAGCGCACATTGATATACGTTACGCCCTCTACCTGCGAAAGCAGCTTGGTGACTACGCGCTCCTTCTTGACGATATCGTTCGAATCGCCCAGCGACACCTCAATGCCGTTATTGAGGTTTGCCGAGATGGCTTCGACCGAAGGCGTGGAAATATCCTTGACTTGTCCCAAGAACTCGCTCGAAAAACCACGCACATAATCCAAGCCAGCCTTAACGGCCTTGGAGCTCACTGCCTGGCCGGAAACCGGAGCGACATCCGCCGAGACATCAGTCAACAACACCGCGCCATAGTGCTTAGCGAGCGCCAGCGCGGCATCGATTCCGGTCAAGGTATTTGAGCCCTGCCCTGTCGTGATGACGTTGCCTTGGTCGTCCACTTCGACCGACGTCGACAGTGGGGCGATCCAAGTGTCATCATCCCCGATGGCCCAGGCAAGGTCATCGGAACTGATATAGGCAATTGCGATGACCTTGCGCTCCATCGGCGTAATGATGAGCGTATGCGGGAACTGACGCTGGACATCCACGCCCGAGACCCACGGATTCTGCTTGAGGTCCTCGGTAATCTGGTCGGGATCGGCGTTAAAAAGCGACGTTCCCTCGGGCAAATCGATCAGCTGGATAGCATCGTGCTTCGTCACATGCTCGCTGCCTTGAATCTGAATATCAGTGGCGGTAAACAATCCAGAGTTGATCACCACGATGGCAACGACGACGAGCACGGCCAAGGCGGCCAGAACGCCGCCCACGATTTTGCCTTTGCCTGCAACGACAGAAGCGGCGTCTGATGTTTTATTTACCATCGCCCCAAGTGAAGACAACGGGTTGACGCTTTTTTTACCCGAAGGCTTCTTGGCGGTAGCCGGCACCGATGTCAGCGAGCGCGGTTTCGATGCGCCCAGCGTGCGACCTGGACGCGGCGCTTTAGTTCCCGTCGAGGGCTTAGGAGTTGCCATGGGACGGGCGGGTTTGGCGCCCATAACAGGCTTTGACGTCACCGAGGGACGCGAGGACTTTTTTGCGGCCGGACGATTACCGAGCTGCGAGCCGACAACCGGACGACTGGTCTGTCGAGCATGCCCGACAGACTTAGAGTGCGCGACGGTATTGCGTTGAGGTTTGGCAGGCGCGCCGGAACGCCCTCCGGCGCGGCGGAAGGTGGGTTTCGATGCTCTAGAAGCCGAGGAATTTAACTTCCGGTCTGAGCTCGATGCCATACGCCTCCCTCACCTTTCCGTGCACATGTCTGATAACCGCGGCAACGTCATCGGCCGAGGCAGTTCCGTTATTAACGATAAAATTAGCGTGAACGGGCGAAACTTCCGCGCCGCCAATCGAAAAACCCTTTAATCCACAATCCTCGATAAGCTTGCCCACACTCGCATCGGGCGGGTTGCGAAAGACCGACCCGCAGGATGCGCGACCCATGGGCTGCGTACGCTTGCGCCTCGTCAGGTACCGCTCCATGCGCTCGCGAATGTCGGCCTTGGGCGCCGGTTTAAGCTTGAGCACGCACTCGAGGATAATCTCATTGCGGGGAAGGCTACATTCGCGGTAGCCCCAAGTGATCTCGGACCCCGCATAATGCTTGATACCGGATGCCGGGTCAAACGTTACGACATCCTCAACCAGCGAGCCAATCCACTCGGTCCGTGTGCCTGCATTCATAGATATCGCACCGCCAACCGAGCCAGGGATGCCAACGGCAAACTCAAGGCCCGAGAGGCTACGCGACAGGGCATCGTTGACCAGGCGCGCAAACATCACGCCCGCACCGACCGTCAGCGTACAACCGTCATCGGCAACAACCGTGCGCTGAAACTCACGTCCGAGCGAAATGACGGCACCGCGATAACCGCCATCGGCAACCAGCAGATTGGAGCCCTTGCCGATGATGACCCACGGCACCTGCTCGCGATCGAGCACCGCCACGGCGCGGCGGAGGGCATGATAGCTATGGCACGTCACAAAGAGGTCGGCCTTGCCGCCGATACGATAGCTCGTATGACGCGCAAGGCGCTCGTCCTCGATCACATCCGTGTCGATCATGCCCGAGAGCGCCATGACGGCGTTAAACAGACCCATTAGACTTAAGCGTCTTTCTTGGCAGTCAGATACTCGATAAACTCGGGACCGACGGTCGTAACGTCACCGGCACCCATTGTGAGCAGCAGGTCGCCCTCGCCCACCATCTGCTCGAGCTCCTGATTGAGCTCAAGACGGCTGGAGCAGTACACGACCTCCTTGCCAGGATGCTTGGCGCGCACGGTATCGGCGAGCATCTTAGAGGTGACACCCGGAATGGGCATCTCGCCAGCCGAGAACACATCAATCAGCAGCAGTTTATCGGCATTGGCAAATGCATCGGCAAAGTCGTCGCACAGGGCCTGCAGGCGCGAATAGCGGTGCGGCTGGAACACGACGTCGACGTGCTTGTAGCCCAGCGACGAAGCGGCAGCAAGCGTCGCCTTGATCTCGGTGGGGTGATGGCCGTAATCATCGACCACGGTGATGCCATCGATATCGCCCACGTGGGTAAAGCGACGGCGGACGCCCTCAAAGCTCGAGAGCGCCTTGGCGGCGGCGTCGATGTCAAGGCCCAGGACATGGGCGACGGTGAGCACCGCCGTGGCGTTGAGCATGTTGTGGCGACCGGGATTGCTCTTGATCTCCACAGCGTGCTCAGTGCCGTCCTCAAAGCGAACGATAAAGTCGCTCTGGATGCCCTTGACATCCGGGTGCATGCAGACGATGTCGTTGCTCTCGGCAAAGCCGTAGGAAAGCACGTGACGGCCCGTCGACTTGGCGAGCTCGACCAGATGCGGGTCCTCACCGCAGACGATGGCGGTGCCGTCCTCGCCCACCAGGCTCATGAATTTGGCGAAAGTTGCCTCGATCTCCTCGATACCCGAGTAGTGATCGAGGTGGTCGGCCTCGACGTTGGTCACAATGACCACGTTGGGGTTCAGGAACAGGAAGGAGCTGTCGGACTCGTCGGCCTCGGCGACAAAGTAGTCGCCCGAGCCGTTCTTGCCGTTCGTGTCATAGCCCTCGACGATGCCACCGATCAGGAAGCTCGGATCCAGACCCATGCGGTCGAGCATGGTGGCGCACATCGAAGACGTGGTGGTCTTGCCATGCGTGCCGGCAACAGCGACGGTGGTGTAGCCGTGGCCCAAAGCAGAGAGCATCTTGGCACGGGGCCACACGGGAATACCAAGCTCGCGAGCGCGCACGAGTTCAGGGTTGGACTCCGGAATAGCGGTGGAGACAACAACCACGTCGGGCTTGACCTCGTCGATCGTGGCGGCCTCATGGCCCACATGCACCTTCACACCAGCGCGGGTAAGCTGGCGGATATAACGTGACGTCTTAAGGTCGGAGCCGGTAACGGCATAACCGCGCTCGTGCAGAACGAGGGCGATGCCGCTCATGCCGGCGCCGCCGATACCGATAAAGTGGGCGCTCTTAAACTCGGGCGCGGAGGTTGCAGTCTGGGAATCAGCCATGTGCTCGTGTACTCCTTGCGTAAACACTGCCTGTAACCCGTTAACTGTACCGCACCTACCGCATC
>WGSR01000017.1 GCA_014871545.1 Collinsella sp.
GTTGCTCGCCGTTGGCCTTTCGATGGACGCCTTTGCCGTTTCCATCTGCAAGGGCCTTGGCATGAAGAAGATCAACCTTAAAGTCGCCGTGGTGCTCGGCCTGTTCTTTGGCGGCTTTCAGGCCGGCATGCCCGTAATCGGATGGGCGCTCGGCAGTCAATTCATGGGCATCATCGGACCCATCGACCATTGGATCGCCTTTATCCTTTTGGCCTTCATCGGCGGCAAAATGCTGCGGGAGGCCTTTACCGAGGACGAGGATGAGGACGAGAGCGACGGCAAGGATGCCGAAAAGATTGACCTGGGTGAGTACCTGATCCTCGCCATCGCCACCTCAATCGACGCCCTGGCCGTGGGCATCTCATTTGCCGCACTCTCGGCCGACATCGTCCCCGCCGTGTCGCTCATAGGCATCACGACCTTCATCTTCTCCGTTGCCGGCGTGGCGATTGGCCGCATCTTTGGCGCGCGCTACGAAAAGCCCGCCACCATCGTGGGCGGCGTTGTACTCATCCTCATCGGCCTCAAGATTTTGCTGGAGCACCTAGGGATTTTGGTGCTGTAAAACACCCTTCAAAACTAAACGTCCGTATGAGGCCTCATGCAGAGTTTTGCATGAGGCCTTTTCATGCAGACTTTTGCATGTCATACTAGGATGCAAAAGTCTGCACGTTAGGAGATTGCCATGGATACCCTTCCCATCACCACGCCGCGCCAAGCCGGCATCTACGTGCGTCAGGCGCGCGAGGCGCAGGGGATCACCCGTGCCGCCCTCGCTAAAAAAGCCGGTGTTTCGGAACGCCTGCTCGCATCGCTCGAGCTAGGAGACGCCACCGGCATTCGACTCGACAAGTTGCTGGCGATTTTCGACGCTCTTGGACTGGCACTCGCAGCACAAGGGGATATCGGCGAAGCGAAAAACGAGCGACCAGTCGACGCCCCGCATGCCAATCCGCTGCCTCGCAGCATCCCCAGGCGCCATCACACTCAACGTCCTCATCATCGCAACCGTCGTAGTACCGCCATTCCGGCTCTTCCAGATGTCCCCTTTACATCCGCACTCTACGACGAGGTCTTCGCCGATTTCGCCATGTCCAATCTCGGAGTCTCGATTGCCGCAAACGCATCTAGCAAAACCAAGCCCGAAGGGAAATAGCCAATGGCCAGAACATCACTTCGGACCATTATTTGCGGCGTGCCTGCTGGAACGCTCACGCAAGATGAGAACGGTCTTATCAGCTTTACCTACGATCATGACTATGACGGGCCAGCCCTATCGACCAACATACCCGTATCGAATCGCGCATACGGACAACAGGTCATGAATCCGTACCTGTTTGGCCTTCTACCCGACAGCGAGGACCAACGAAAAGCGATTGCCGCGGAATTCGACGTTAGGCCCAACAATCCCATCGCACTACTCAGCCGTATCGGACTCGACTGTCCGGGCGGCGTGCAATTTTGTGCCGAAGAAGATATCGACGCCGTCCTGCATCGCCCCGGCGAATACCGCCCCATAGACGACCACGAAATTGCTCTCCGCCTCAAGTCGATCAGAGATGACCGCAATGCATCGTGGATGGGCCTAGATGAAAGTTGGTCACTTGGAGGCAATCAGGGCAAGTTCGCTCTCGCACTCATGGACGGTCGCTGGTGCGAATGCATGGGGTCCTCGCCCACGACGCATATTTTCAAAAATGGCGTTATCGGTTTTAAACTCGAGGCTCTCAATGAGTTTGTCTGCATGAAAAGCGCCCAGCGCGCCGGCATCGCAACGGCAAACGTCGAATATCGTATGTTTGAGGACGAACCTGCCCTCATTGTTGAGCGCTATGACCGCGTGAAAGTCAAATACGGAACGATCAGGCGCCTACATCAAGAAGACCTCTGTCAGGCACTTGGGGTGATGCCCGCCCAAAAGTACACGGCAGACGGCGGCCCGACCACACGCGACATTCAAGAGCTCCTCGTAAATACGAGCCACCATCAACTTAACCTGTATCTGTTTACGCAGATACTGTTCTTCAACGCCATTATCGGCGCACCGGATGCGCATGCGAAAAACTATTCCCTGCTCCTTGGAAACGACGGCGCAGCCATGATGGCTCGAATGTACGATGTCGCATCGGGGCTGGCATACGAGCGCATGCGCCGCCGGGCGCGCCTTGCCATGAGCGTTGGCGGCGAGAACCGTGTGGGGCGCATCGGACCCAACGCAATTCGCCGATACCACGGTATGGGCGACCCCGCGCTGGAGGCGGCGCTCACCGATGCCGGGCTATCCGAGAAGTTTTGCTTTGCGACCATGATGGACCTCGCCTACGAGGTACCCATTTGCATGGAAGAGGTCATGGACGGATACGCCGACCTGCCCGGCATGGCGGACCTGCGCGAGCATATGCTCGGCCCCGTCCGCGAAAACTGCCAGCGCACCCTCGACCTCATCAGGGCAGAAATGGACTAGGTGGCCGTAATTTCGCAATTATCAAACAATAGAGGGGGGGGCACCCGTCGCAAACGCTCGAATGCCCCCTCTCGTAATGTCATTTGCAATCCGCTAGCACGTGGCTCGGACTGCTACTAGCGCAACCTTTACGCAGCAAGGCGCTTGAGGACGTCGATGAGCAGCTCGTAGAAGCGCTCGGCAGAAGCGAGCTCCATGCTCTCGTCCGGGGTGTGGACATCGGAGAGCGTCGGGCCCACGGCGATGGCGTCCAGGCCGTGCAGGGCCTCGGCAAATAGGCCGCACTCAAGGCCGGCGTGAATGGACTCGATGCGCAGCTCGGAGCCAAAGAGCTCGCGATAGCTCTCGACAAAGATGTCGCGGACCGGCGAATGCTCGGCATAGCTCCAGCCGGGATACTCGAACTCAAACTTGGCGTCGAAGCCCAAGACATCGGCCAGCGTCTGCAGGCGGTCCTTGAACTCGTTCTGCAGCGAGGTGATCGAGGAGCGCGGGGACAGCATGATCTTGACCTCGTCGTCAGAAGTGGCAACCACACCGATGTTGGAGGAAACCTCGACGGAGCCGTCGGTGGCGACGTTGCGGCGAATCACGCCGTTAGGGGCAAGACGCAGGGCGCGGATGAGGGCAAGCGCGGACTTCTGGTCCATGGCCTCGACCTCGGCGTCGTCGGCAATCTCGACGGTGCAGGTAAAGCCGGGGTCGAAGACCTCGAGCTCGGCAGTGACGTCGGCGATGATGCCCTTTGCGATCTGGGCCGCGGCCTCGGCGGCAGCGTGATCGGCATAGACCAGAACGGCCTTGCACTCACGGTTGATGGCGTTGTCCTTGGTACCGCCGTTGAAGCTGACGATGGCGGGCTCACCGGCGACCATCAGGCGGTCGATGATGCGGGCCATGATGAGGTTTCCGTTGCCGCGCTCCAGGTTGATATCACTGCCGGAGTGGCCGCCCAACAGACCGGAAATGTCGAGCGTGAGGGTGCTACCGGTCTTGTGCTCGCGCACGATGGGGCAGGTGTAGGTAACGACGACGCCGCCGGCGCAGCTGACGGTGGCAACGCCCTCCTCCTCGGAGTCGAGGTTGATCATGGTGCGGGCGCTGATCTGGGACTTGTCGAGCGTCTCGGCGCCAACCAGGCCGGTCTCCTCGTCGGTGGTGAACACGCACTCGAGGGCGGGGTGAACAATCGAATCGTCATCGAGAACAGTGAGCATAAGCGCGACGGCGATACCATTGTCGGCGCCCAGAGTGGTGCCGTTAGCGGTGAGGACACCGTCCTTGACGACCAGGTCGATACCGTCGGTCGTAAAGTCGTGCTCAACGGAGCCCAACTTGTCGCACACCATATCGATGTGGCCCTGCAGCATTACGGTCGGGGCATTCTCGGCGCCAGCAGATGCGGGCTTGCGAATGATGACGTTGTAGACCTCGTCCTGATACACATCGAGACCGCGCTCCTTGGCAAACGCGACCAGGAAATCGCTGATGCCCTTCTCGTTGCCAGACCCACGGGGGATCGCGCTGACCTCCTCAAAGAAATGGAACAGCTGGACGGGCTCGTAGCCGGTAATCTTGTAGTCCATGGTGCCTCCTTGGCGCAACTGGTTAGACAGTAAGACATGCGACTTGTATATTCCCAGACTTTGCGTGCATAAACCAGTCGAAAACGCCGAGCGCCCTCGCATCATCGGCTAACGGTGGACCGTATAGCGTAACGGTCACAGCTACCGCAGCTCTACAAATCGAGGCGCCCTTTTCGGAGCGCCTCGATTGCGCGTATCAAATTGTCGCCACGCCCTACAGCGCGCCGGAACCGGCTTGCATCATGCCGCCGGGGCCCGAGGTCACGCCGCCGCTCACGGGCGCGGCGTTGCCGGTGTGCGGTGCCGCCGGGGCGGTATCGCCACCGAGCGTGCCCGCCGGACGCGGTGCCGGGATCTCGCCCGTGCCGTGGCTAAAGACAAACTTGCCATCGGCCACGTCGCACAGGACGGTATCGCCCTCGCCCCACTCGCCGGCCAGGAGCTCCTCGGAAAGCGGGTCCTCGATGAGCTTTTGAATAGCACGGCGCAGCGGACGCGCACCGTTGGTGAGGTCGGTGCCCTCGGCCACGATCTTGTCATAGGCCGCATCGGTGAGCTTGATGTTCATGCCGTTTGCGATCAGGCGCTGGCGCAGGTCGTCCACCAGCAGGTGCGCGATCTTGGTCAGGTTCTCGCCCGAGAGCTTCTGGAACACCACAATATCGTCGATACGGTTGAGCAGCTCAGGGCGGAACAGGCGCTTGAGCTCGCCCATCGCACGACCCTTGATCTCGCTCGACGTGAGACCCTGCTCACCGGTGGTGCCAAAACCGACGCTCGCATCCTGCGCGATCTCGCGGGCGCCCACGTTGGACGTCATGATGATCACGGTATTGCGGAAGTCGACCGTCTTGCCCTGGCTATCAGTCAGGCGACCCTCCTCCAGCACCTGCAACAAAATGTTGAAGATGTCGGGGTGCGCCTTCTCGATCTCGTCGAACAGCACGACCGAGTACGGGTGACGACGAACGGCCTTGGTAAGCTGACCGCCCTCGTCGTGGCCCACGTAACCCGGAGGGCTACCGATAAGCTTGGAGACCTCGAACTCGCTGCCGAACTCCGACATGTCGAAGCTGATGAGCGCGTCCTTACTGCCAAAGAGGTACTCGGCGAGCGTCTTGGCGAGCTCGGTCTTGCCTGTGCCGGTGGGACCCAGGAAGATAAAGCTGCCACCGGGACGACGCGGATCCTTGAGCGGCGAGCGGCTGCGGCGCACGGCCTTGGCAACGGCCTCGACGGCCTCGTCCTGACCGATGATGCGCGTCTTGAGCACGCTTTCGGTCTGCAGCAGGCGGCGGCTCTCGCTCTCGGTGAGCGAGGAAACCGGCACGCCAGAGGTCACGGACACGATGTCGGCAATCTGACTCACGTCGATGGTGAGCGGGCTGGCGTCGAGCTCGGCGGTCCAGGCGGCCTTAGCCTCGGCAAGCTCAATCTCGGCGGCCTTCTGCTGCTCGGTGATCTCGGCGGCCTTGTTCATGTCGTCGCTCTCGGTGGCCTCCTGCGCGGCGGCCTTAAGCTCCTCTATGCGATGCTCGGCCTCACGCACCGGCTCGGGCGCGCGATTCGCGGCGATGCGAGCGCGGGCACCGGCCTCGTCGATAAGGTCGATGGCCTTATCGGGCAGGAAGCGATCCTGGATGTAGCGGTTGGAAAGGTTCGCGGCGGCCTCGATAGCACCCTGCGTATAGCGCACATGGTGGTGCTCCTCGTAGCGCGGCTTGAGCGCGGTCAGGATCTTGACCGTGTCCTCGACGCTCGGTTCCTCGACATCGATGGTCTGGAAGCGACGCTCGAAGGCCGGGTCCTTGGTGAGGTACTTGCGGAACTCCTCGGCCGTGGTGGCGCCAATAATCTGAAAGGCACCGCGCGCAAGTACGGGCTTGAGCATGGAGCTCGCGTCGATGGAGCCCTCGGCAGAACCGGCACCGATGATGGTATGCATCTCGTCAATAAACAGGATAACGTCGTCAGCTTCGGTGGCCTCCTGGATCACGTTCTTGAGGCGCTCCTCGAACTCACCGCGATACTTGGCGCCCGCAACGAGACCCGGCAGGTCGAGCGTCCAGATATTCTGGTTCATGAGGTTCTCGGGCACGTTGCCAGCTGCAATCTGCTGAGCCAGACCCTCGACGATGGCCGTCTTGCCCACGCCGGGGTCGCCCAAGATAAGCGGATTGTTCTTGGTGCGACGCGAAAGGATCTCCATCATACGCTGGACTTCCTTTTCGCGACCAATTACAGGGTCGAGCTCGCCGTCGCGCGCCTTCTGCGTAAGGTTGGTGGCGAACTGCTTGAGCGTGTCGGTGCCGCTCCCCTTTTGCTGCGACGCGTCCGAGCCGCTAAAGAACGGCAGGCCCGCACCGGGACGCCCGGCACCGGCGCCGGCGAGCGGACGCTTCTTATCCTGGTCCTTGGCAGTGAGTTTCTCGATAGCCTTTTTGATGGAGGCGGACGACACACCCAGACGCATGAGGATGTCCATGGCCATGCCGTTGCCCTCTTCGACGATGCCGATCAGCAAGTGCTCGGTCGACACGTAGGTCTGGTTGTTCTCACGTGCCACGCGGAAGGAGCGCTCCATCACGCTAATGACGAGCGGCGTAAAGGCAAGCTTGGCAGCCTCGGTCTCCTCGCTGGGCTCGGGAACCGTGGTCTGGACCTCCTTGAGGGTGTCCATGATGTCGTCGTAGGAGATATCAAGCGAGCGCAGCGCCTCGGCAGCGATGCCCTCGTCCTCCTTGGCGAGTGCGAGCAGCAGGTGCTCGGTGCCCACCTTATTTGAGTGCAGATCGAGCGCCTCCTGTTTGGCCATCGACATGACCTTGCGCGCTCGATCGGTAAATCTATCTAACATGCTCGTTTCCTTACATGAGTTCATCGAAATCAAAACGCCCGCCCGTCGGCGGCGCTTTTGTCTCTTTACCCACAGGTTGTCTATGTTAACAGCTGGAGGAATATCTATAAACCCGGCTCACATGAATGCAGGTTATGACCGCATCGCGGGACTCACCGCGCGATGCGCGACAGGCGCCCCGCAAGAGAAACCCTAGGCGTCTTTCACCACGTCGGGACTCGTCGCACGCGATGCGCGATAGGCATCGGCCTCCTTGGAGACGCGTTCGAGCAGCTCGGATGTATCGACGCCCTCGACTTGCGCGACCGTTTCCACCGTCTGCATGGCGACCGCCCTCAGGTACGCGCACGCGCTGTCCCCCGGCTGCTCGAGGTCTATCTCCTCGCCGCCCTCCCGGGCAAAGCCGACCGCCATCACAAAGCCCATGATGCCCGAGACCAGAAAGCCCACCGCAAAGCTCGAATCTGCCTTGAGCTCTTCTCCGTCGGGGTGGACGATCTCTCTCACGCGGTCGATGATGATCGTATGGATGCCCTGCACGACCTGCTCGGCGGCACCCGCCCTCATGGTGATGACGATGCGCCGCAGCAGGCAGCGGACGTCGCGCCGGTCGAACGCCGAAAGGTCGCCCTCGCTCGAAAAATGCCAGAGGGCATCGGTGATGAGCTCGTTATCCTGCAGCAGCTGGGCTATGGCGATGGCGACGAGTTCATCGAAATCGTGAAAATAGTAGTAAAACGTTCCGCGATTGCACTGGGCGGCGCGGGTCACCTCGCCAACCGACAGCTCGAAGATGCTGTTGTTCTCGATGAGCTCCCAAAACGCCTCGATGATACGGGTGCGCGCATCGGGCGCATCGGCGTCCTTACGCGGTCTCGCCATGCGCCTCACCGCACCCCTGCGCCTTGGCGTTCATGATGAGCATCTGAAGACGGTTCTCCACGTTGGCGAAGCTCACGTCGGGATCGTAGTCGAGCGGCAGGAACTGCGCCGTGGGATACTGCTCCTTGAGCGCATGGATGAGCCCGCGCCCCACGACATGGTTGGGCAGACACCCGAACGGCTGCAGGATCACGAAGTTGCGGCAGCCGCGCTTGGCGTGCTCGAGAATCTCCGCCGGAATCAGCACGCCCTCGCCCGCATCGAACGTATGGTGCAGGATCTTATCGCTCGCGCGCACGAGCTCGGGCATGCGCGTCGGCGGCTCGTAGAGCGGGCTCGCCGCGCCCAGGCGGTCGCAACGGTCGTGCGCGAGCTCGAACAGGTTGTCCGCCGTGGCGTACCAGGCCTTTTCGGGCAGCGACAGGTCGACGTGGAACTCGCGCGACTGCGCATGCTTGTAGAAATAGGTCTTGCGGATCACGTCGGTCATGCGCGCCTCGATGACCTCGAGCCCGTTGTCCTCGAGGTAGCGCTCGATCTCGTGGTTGGCGCCGAGATGGAAATTGAGCAGGTACTCGCCCACGATGAGAACGGTCGGATGCGGGTTCGAGCGGTCGTACGGAACGGCGTCCATGATCGCAAGCGCGCGTTTGAAGCCCGTCGCCTGGCCTCTCAGCCCGGAGCGCTCCATGCCCTCGATAACCTCATCGAGCGCGCGGTCGAACGCAGCGTCCGCCGCGCCCTTCTCGAGCTCGTAGGGACGGATGCGCCTAAGCATAGCCTCGAGGGCATCGATCATGGGAAGACCGTAGGCGATCTGGATGCTCGGGCCAAGGCCGAGCTTGAAGCCCGGATGCGCATTGTGGGCATCGACGTCGTCGTTGGTGAGCACCGGGACATAGTCGTATCCCGCGTCATCGAGCGCGCGGCGCAGCAGGGGCATGTAGTGCGTCAGGCGGCAGTCGCCGATATACTTGCCAGTCACCACGGCGACGTCGTGCGGGTCGTACTTACCGCTCTCGAGTGCCGCGAGCGCCTCGCCGATCACGATTTGCGCGGGGAAGCAGATGTCGTTGTGCACATAGCGTTTGCCCAGGCGGATGGCATCCTCGCGCCCGATATCAAGGGCCTCGGCGCGCACGCCCTGATTGCGCATCGCCGCGGTCATGAGCCTGCAGAACGCATGGGAGGTGTTGGGGACCAGCGCGATCTTGTCGTGCCGGTCGCGCTTGGTGTACTTGACCTTATACGGGTCGTCGAGCGGATGGACCGCGTGCACCCGGGCGCCCTCGGCACGCTCCTCCGCGCGACGACGGTTGACCGACTCGATAAACGAACGCACGCGAATGCCCATGGGACCGGCGACGTCGCTCTCATCGAGCTTGATCATCATCGGAACCTTGGAGCCCATCTCGCCCATCATGCGCGCGATCTCGTCGGTGAGATACGCATCGTGGCCGCAGCCGAAGCTGCCCATCTGCACGAGCTCGAGCTCGGGCGTCGATGCGACGATGACCGCGCACGACAGCATGCGCGCATGGTAGTTGTTCACGATGTCGATGCGGCTGTTGGAAAGATCGACGTTGCAGACCCCCGGCACCGCATCGGGCGTCAGCACGGGGATGCCGCGCTCAGAGAAGAGCTTGGGCAGCCCGTGGTTGACCAGCGGGTCGTTGTGGTACGGGCGCGAAGCGATCACCACCGCGTAGCCGCCGTTCTCGTGCACGTTCTCGAGCACCTGCCTGCCGCGCAGCTGCAGCTGGTTCTCAAACGTCTCCTGCGCGCGGTCCGCCTGCTCGGTCGCCTTGGCAACCAGGTCGGCATCGATATCGAAGGTCTCCTTGCACCACGCCTTGAGCTGGCGGTTTCGGTCGCCCTCGTCGTACCAGTGGAACAGCGGCGTATCGAACGGAACGCCGAAACGCTCCTCCGGGTTATCGGAATTGCGCATCACGTAGGGGTATCCCTTTACGACGGCGCACATCCACTCGCTGGTAGAGGCGGTGTTTTCGGTGGGCACCGTCGTGATGATGGGCATGAAGATGCAGTCGACGCCGGCGTCGACGAGATTGCGGATGTGCCCGTGGACGAGCTTGGCCGGGAAGCACACGGTGTCGGATGTGACGTGCGCCAGACCGCGCTCGTACATCGCCTTGGTGCTGCGTCCCGAGACGCGCACCTTAAAGCCGAGCGTGCTGAAGAACGTCGACCAGAACGGCATGGTGTCCCAGAACTCGAGCACACGGGGAATGCCGATCGTGACATCGCGCCCCCCGCTGACGGGAACCGTGGGGTACGACTCGAACAGCAGCTTCTCGCGGTCGACAAAGAGATTGGGGGCAGCCGCGGTCCGGTCGCGCCCCGTGCCGGGTGCCTGTGCCTCGCAAGCACCCTGCGGACGCAGCTCCTCCGCCGCGGGAACCTCGCGCACGAGCTCATCCCATGAGATGACGCCGCCGCGCGGGCAGCGATTGCCCGTGACGTAAAGCGAGCCGTCGCCAAATGCCACGACCGCGCGCTGGCAGCGGTTGTTGCACCGACGGCAGGTAACGCCGCCGAACTCGCGATGCTCGAAGCGCTCCACGGCATCGAGCCCGATAAACGACGTGCCGGCGTCGCCCTTGCGGCATTCCTCGCGCGCGAGCAGGGCGATACCGATAGCGCCCATCAGCCCCGGGTGGGGCGCACGCGTGACGGGTTTGCCCAGATACTGCTCGAATGCGCGCAGCACCGCGTCGTTTCGGAACGTGCCGCCCTGGACGACGACTTTGTCGCCCAGACGGTTGAGATTTGAAACGCGAATGACCTTGGTGAACACGTTCTCGATAATCGAACGGCAGAGACCGGCCATGATGTCGCCCGGACCCTTACCGCGCCGCTGCTCGGAAACGACGCTGCTGTTCATGAACACCGTGCAGCGGCTGCCGAGAACGGCGGGGGCTTTGGACGAAAATGCCTCGGTCGCGATATCCTCAACGGCTATTCCGAGGTTTTTGGCAAAACCCTCGAGGAACGAGCCGCAGCCCGCAGAGCACGCCTCGTTGACGACGATATCGGTCAGCACGCCGTGGTTGAGCCAGATGGCCTTCATATCCTGTCCGCCGATGTCGAGCACGAAGGTCGCATCGGGAACGCATGCGCACGCGGCGCGGGCGTGCGCGACCGTCTCGACCGTATGGTAGTCGGCGTGGAACGCGCGCGCGAAAAGCTCCTCGCCGTATCCCGTGGTGCCCACGGCATCGATCGCAAGCGTGACTCCCGCTGTCTCCCAGCGGTTCTTCAAGCTGACAAGACCCTGTTGGGCGACGTCGAGCGGTCTGCCGTTATTAGACGCGTAGAACGAATCGACAAGCTCACCCGCCTCATCGACCAGGGCGAACTTGGTCGTCGTGCTCCCCGAATCGATACCGAGCGCCACACGCACCGTCTCTCCGGGCGCATACGCATCCGGACCCTTTGCCGGCGTCTCTTTGCCATGGCGTGCCGTAAAATCCGCCTGCTCGGCAGGTGTGGCAAAAAAGGGCTGGGCAAGACGTCCCTCCCCACTTGCGGGCGCGACCGTCTCGAGCTTATCCAGCCGGACAAAAGCGTCGGGAAGGTCGATCGGTTGGGACGATGCGAACATGTCGGTCAGCGACAGGGCGGCACCGCGCGCGACCATGATCTGCGGATCGCGCGGGACGATAACCTGATCGTCCGATAGATTCAGTTGCTCCCGGAACACGCGGACCAGTGTGGGGTTGTAGGCGAGCGTACCGCCCTCGAAGATTACCGGCGGCTCGATGTCGATACCCTGGGCCAGACCGCCGATCGTTTGGCGGGCGACCGCATGAAGCGCCGAAAGCGCCAGGTCGGTGGTAGGAATGCCCTCGTTGAGCAGCGGCTGGATATCGGTCTTTGCGTACACGCCGCAGCGGCCCGAGACCTCGTGGACGGTCGTTCCCCGGCTTGCGAGCTGCTCGAACTCGCCCGATTCGGTGCCGACCCCCATGAGCTTTGCCATCTCGTCGATAAATGCACCGGTACCGCCTGCGCACGAGCCGTTCATGCGCATGTCGGCAACCTCGATGTCTCCCTTATCGTTGGTGCGGAAGAAGATCATCTTGGCGTCTTGGCCGCCCAGCTCGATGGCGCAGCGCGTCTGCGGATAGAACCTGCTGATCGCGAGCGCGTTGGCGACCACCTCCTGAACGTACGAGGCGTCCAGCGCGGTCGCGATATCGCGCGCACCCGAGCCGGTCACCGCAACGCGCAGTGACTCATGGGGAAAGCGCTCGGCGAGCTCGCCGAGCATGGCGCGCACGCTCGCTGTCTGACACGCCCCGTGGCGGCGATATCCCCACCACGCCTCGGTCATATCCTCGTGCATCGCGTAAACTTTGGTCGTCGTCGACCCTACGTCCAGTCCTACTAGCAACGCCATAATGCTCCGTCTCTCGCATTTTTCCCGCTAGAGATATACCACTCTACGTAATACAACAGACTGTTGTATTTAAACTCCGTATAAAAAGCGGCTGCCGAAACGCTTCAGCAGCCGCCGAATGCACCAACAGATTGTTCTGCGCGCTAGCACGTCGGGCAACGGAGCAGCACGGGCCCTCCGGTCATGCGCACCGCTCACGCCCGCGATGTCGCCGAGAGAGCTATCCGCGCTTAGGGCTCCAACCAAGCAAGTCGCCCGCGCTCAGCAGATCCCTAAGCGAGCTACTCGCACTCAGGAGCCATAGCCTGCTCCAAGAGCTCGGCATGCTCCTCCTCGAAAACCGTCCCCACAGGGAAGGCGCGACGGAAGACGAAGCGGGAAATCGGACCGGCTACCAAAAGGTTCCACGGCAGCGCCATCACAAAATTATGCGGGATGTTGATCATCCAGATCGCGGGCACGGAATACAGGTTCGCAAGGATGCCGCCGGGCATGTGCGTCAGACCCTCACAGGCACCGTACAGCGACATGATGATGACCATGGGAACGACCATGCAGGAGCTGACGGCGAGCGTCATGGCAAGTGGCGAGCTCTTGCCCGGCGTGACCAAGTACTTAAAGGCGAAACCCTTGGCGAGCGGGCTGGCGACGAACCAGTCGCAGCACATGGCAAAAATGTAGGCAACGGGGAAGCCGAGCCACGCAGTGGCAACGACCTCGCCGTTGATGGCCCCGTGCTGCAGGGCAACGTTGTAGATGCTCATCCAGAGCACCATGCAAAAGCACATGATAAAGGTGAACAGCAGGCTCTCTCGTTTGTTGATAGGCATAAAGGGCAGATTCCTCTCTGTGTTGTACCGCGGCGCCACGCAACAAAAACGGGCGGGCAAGATGGAGCTGTTGGAACTTCATCTCGCCCGCCCGTGGTACGCGCGTCTGCGACTACTTATGTGGTGGAACCAGCCTAGCACGAAACGCATGCGCTTCGTAAGCGTTGAGTTTATGAAGATGCAGGGCACCGATAATCCCCCGACCCCATAAGTTGCGGTGGAATACGGACTGTTTTGACCCTTTAAGCAGCAATTCAGTCCCTATTTCACCGCAACTCATTTGGTGCAAAGTAACCTGTCCCCCTTGTACCAATTAGCTGGTGTGGCGCCAGCGAGGGTCGGTGAGCGTACGCGCCACACCCAGTCCAACGGGCAGAAACGCTACGATGAGCACTGCGCGCACAAACCAGCCGAGCATATTGACCGTGTCGAAGGTGCACATGTAATACATCGAGCGATACAGATACAAGCCCGGCACCATAATGACAATCGAAGGCACCGTGAGGGCGATGCGCGGGTAGGTGAGCTTGACTTCAGCCAAGCTTGCGAGCAGCCCCGATACCAGCGCGCCGATAAACGCTGCTGCCTCGGGAGGCATTCCCGTGCTGAGGCCCAGGAAGGGAATCATCGTCGGCGCATCGACAAGGGTCAGACGCAGGGTATTGGACACGGCGCCGATCAGCCCAGCTGCCGCGGCCATCTTTACCGGGCTGTTGAACATCACCGAGAAGCCGAATACGCCAACGAAGCTCATCACCACGCGCAGGAGCGTAAGGGCAAGCGGCGAAAGGCCCAGTGGGGCAAAGTCGTCCGGCGCCAGGCCAACACACTCGGCAACCATCCAACCTACGAGGGTCGCCATCACAATAATCGATACGGCATATGAAAGGCGCTCGATACCGCTTCGCATGTCGAGCTTAGCGATGTCGAGGCCTGCCGTAATGAGTGGAAAGCCGGGAATCACAAAGAGCATGGCGCCGATATAGCCTTCTTGGTGCGACATTGCCCCCGGTATGACCTGGCCAAGGCCGAGCAATGCCAGCAGATACGAAACGCAAGCGAGCGCAACGCCGGTCGTCAGCGCGCTGAACTGACCAAGGCCTTGCTTGAGAATATGGGAGCGGGCAAAGTTGCCGACACCCGCGCCCACGAACGCGCAGGCCATCTCGATAGGGCCGCCGCCGAGCAAAAAAACGAAGGCGCCACAGGCGCAGGCCGCCGCAAGGCCCTGTTGCCAAGGCGCGTAATCAGGTTTTGAACTCTCAACGGTCTTGAGCATCTCGTGATACTCGTGCACCGTGAAGCGACGACCATAGGTCTCGATTTCCTTGAGGAAACTCTCCATCATCCAAATGCGATGGGTATTGACGCCCGTTGTGGGCAAGCTGACGACCTCATTAAAGCAGTGACCATCTTCGATGCAGGTGCACTCAAACGACAGAAGACTTAAGTCAACGTGGATGGTGACACCGAGTACGGCGGCAACACGATTCATGGTATCGCGCACGCGCCAGGCACCCGTTCCGCTTGCCAGCATAAGCATGCCGGTGCGGCAGATGATGGATGATTTATCGGTGAGCGGCGCATCGACGGCAAGCTCATCGCCTGCCGTCACGATCTGGTGCCAGTCAGTTTTCATATGGAGCGCGCCGGCACGAACGCCGTGGTGCATGGGGGCTCTCGAAAGCAGCGAGTTAAGGCGCGAAGGCTGTGAGGGCTCCGCCGATTCGCCCTCGTCCTCGTCGGGCTCTTCATCGACCAGATCAAAGGAATCAAGCGGCGCTGGCTCGCGACGGTCGATCAGCTCCTCGTCCTCATCATCAAAGTAATTGAACTGATCGAGCATGTCCTCTTCGATTGAACGCTCGCTCGCGTCGTCCATATAGACGCTCCCTTCCTACCGACTAACCCCCATCCTAGGCAGCAACGGCTAAAGGAAACATAAAAGAGACGGCTGTCATGCGAACCATG
>WGSR01000170.1 GCA_014871545.1 Collinsella sp.
CTTGGCATCGGCAGCTATGTCCTTAGCCGTGCCGCCGGGCGTTCCGTTTTCGAAGCGCCACAGCAGCCATAGGTGAGAGAAGGAGTCCAGGCCCTCAACCGCTGCGTTGGAGGCAAATTCCGGCTCAAAGACGATGCGTCCCTGCAGATGAGGCGCCAAAAAGCTGTTGCGCGGAATGCCGAACTTCTGCGGCAGGTCGGTATGTATGTGTGCGATAGGTTCCATGCCGGTCATTGTACGGCATGGAGGCGTGGGGCGTTGCGCGCAATTCTTCGCCGTGGACTCCTGTCGTGCAACCAACGGTTGCTTGGAAGGGCGCCTGCCGCCGCGTATGCTTAAGCCATCAACCAGCAGAAAGGAGCCGCTATGGCCTTTGCAGAAAAGCTCATTGCCGTTCGTCGCGCCCATCACCTTACCCAGGAGCAGCTCGCCGCCAAGCTCTTCGTCACACGCCAAGCCGTCAGCCGTTGGGAGCGCGACGAGGTCACCCCGGGCATCGACATGATGAAGCTCATTGCCGCCGTAACCGGCGAGCCACTGTCCCACCTGCTCGAAATGCCCGAGCATTATTGCCAGAGCTGCGGCATGATACTCACGCCCGACGACTGCGGCACCGATGCCACGGGCGCCACGACCGACCATTACTGCAAGTGGTGCTACGACCACGGCAAGTACACCTACGACACCACCATGGAGGCGATGATCGAGGATTGCGCTCCGCGGCTGGCGCAAAACACCGGCATGTCGCTCGACGAAGCCGTCTCGCTCATGGGCGCCGTCCTGCCGCAACTGGAGCGCTGGCGCACCGTGCAGGAAAACGAGGAGCGCTACGGCGCCGAGGCTCGGAAGCGCTACGGCGATGAGGCGATCGATGCAGCAAACGAAGCACTGCTGGACATGGACCCCGAGACATGGAACGACATGAAGGAACTTGAACGCGCTATTCTGGGCCAGCTTTCGATTGCCATGGGCGATGGCGATGCGAATGGAAGCGAGGCTCGCAAGCTTGTCGCGATGCATCGTCGTTGGATTGGTCTCAACTGGGGACGCGAACCCCAGAACGAAGCGTACCTGGGCCTCGCCAATGGTTATCTTGCTGACCAGCGCTTTGTTGACTACTACGACAAGCCCTGCGGCACCGGAGCCACGGCGTTTCTGGTCCAAGCCATCGAGTCGTCACTGGTCCGCGCATAGACCGCGGCGGCTTTGGGTATTTCAATCGAAACCTCAACCGATTGGAGACCCATGGCTACTGATCACGAGCTCGCGCTCTACGTTATGACCGGCTGCCCGTATTGCATAAAGGTCAAGCGCTTTCTGGCCGATAACGGCGTGACCATTCCCGAGCGCAACATCTCAACCGACTCCGATGCCGAACAGACACTCATCGCCGTCGGCGGAAAGCGCCAGGTTCCCTGCCTGTTCATCGACGGCAAGCCACTCTACGAATCGAGCGACATCATCGCGTGGGCGCAAGAGAACCTGCTCTAGTACGCGCATCCCGTCCGTCCAAGGCCCCACCCCATACGGCCTAAACATGTACACCAGCATCCAAAGTCGACATTTTTCGACATCTTTGGATGCTGGTGTACAGCTTTTGCGGGTAGTCATGGACGCTCTTAACCGGCTAATTGTTTGAGGCGACCTTTGGATTATGGCTGTTTGACGCCTCTGGAAAGGGTTTCCGAGAGGGCTGTGGTCAAAAAAGGGCAAATATGAGTACTGCTACCTGTTTAGTAGCAGCGATTTTGATCACTTCAGGAGCTATTCAACGTTCCATACGTCCGTAGACGACGCTATTTCTCCTCATATGTTCAATAAAAGTAGCTCCTAATGGGAACAAATCTCATCAGGAGTTACTATTTATAGCAAAATAAATGCAACTATAATGGCAACAGTACTCATATTTGCCCTTTTTTGACCACGACCCTCCAGAATAGCCGCTGAGGACGACACTAAATGACAAAATCCGGCACTTGGACGTTCTTATATGATTAGCCATTGAAGGACACCTAACGACTACTCCCATTCGCGACACACTGTGTCGCGAATTAAGCTGGTCCCATTATCGAAGACCAGTGAGAGCTCCTGCCCAGAATCTCGATAGCTTAATAAAGCGCTCCCCTCCGGAAGTTCAATGAGCATCCAAATTCCAGGCTGAAAAGCAAAGGAGTATCGAAGCCGTCAATGCTCATTTTCTATCGAACACGCGGGTCAAAACAAGCTAATTAGCCTGATAAACTGTTTGTTTTTTGTCTACAAGACTGTATACAAAAAGATTATCCGTTGACCTGTGCTCGACATTATGCCGATCGATAGGAGACGCTATGGACGCTAAGCAGCTCGAAAAAATGATGGGGTTTGCCCCCGGAGAGTTGGAGAAAGCCGCAGAGGCATACGAAAAAGATGAATGGCCGAAGGGTCGCACCATCAAGCTGGGAAGGCCGTCGATCTCCGATGAGCCAAGCGTTGTTTTATCGGCACGTGTGGGCGAATCGGTCCTTGAAGCCTTTGACGCAAAAGCAAAGCGCCATGGGCAAACACGCACGGAGCGACTCAGGGAGCTCATCACGCTCGATGCAATGATTGCCTAAACTCAACTCCCCCGCCGACCCAAACATATACGCCAGCATCCAAAGTCGACATCTTTCGACATCTTTGGATGCTGGTGTACAGTTTTTGCGGGTAGTCATCGGGGACGTTCTTAAATGACTAGTCGCTAAAGAACGTCCCCGATGTCTAACTAGCCGCGGAAGCGAGCTATGGGTGCGAGTGGCTGCTCGCGAAAGACCCGCTCGACGGCGGCGCGGTATTCGTCGACCTTTTTGGTCTTACGTACGAGCTTGTGAACGGTAGCGGGGTCGACGAAAGCGCACTTGGCGTAGAACCACCACTCCTTCATACGAAAGACCGCGTTACCGCCAATCTCTTCTGCATAGGCCGCAAACAGCGTGTCGTGGAAACGCTGCAGTTCGGCTGCCGTGGCAGCAGGGCCGCCCTTGACCATGCGAGCGAGAGCGGGATTCGCAAGCAAGCCACGCCCCAGCATCACATGGCGTGTCCCGGGATAGGCCTCCACCAGCGCATCCATATCCTCAAGATCAAAAATATCGCCGTTGTATGCCACCGGAAACGGCGCACGTTCCAGCGTCTCGCCATAGAACTCTTTGCGCGGTGAGCCTGTATAACGGTCCTTCTGTACGCGCGGATGCACGATCAGCTCTGCCAGCGGCATACGGCAATACAGATCGAGCACGCGCTCGTATTCGTCGTCACTCTCCAGCCCCAGCCTGGTCTTTACCGACACCGGCAACGGCGATCGCTCGCACACATCGCTCAAGAACACCTCGAGCTCGTCGAGATTGCGCAAGAAACCCGAGCCCTTGCCCTTGGCGACAACCGTTCCCGAAGGACAACCCAAGTTGAGATTGACCTCGCGATAGCCCATGTCGGCGAGTACCTGTGCCGCCCACACAAACTCGTCCGCATTCTTGGACATGAGCTGGGGCACCACGTTGAGCCCTTGGTTGTTAGCCGGATCGACTTCCTTAAACGCCTTGCCGCCAAAGCGGTTTCCCACCCGCGGCGGCGGCAAAAACGGCGTGTAATAGCAATCGAGCGCACCGAAGCACTCCGCATGCACGCGACGGAACACATGCCCGGTAATCCCCTCCATAG
>WGSR01000171.1 GCA_014871545.1 Collinsella sp.
ATATTGCGCGCGCCCTTTGCGTGCCGCAATCGTTTGTGTCGAAGGTCGAAACAGGAGAACGGTCTCTTAAGCTATACGAACAATTTGATTATGCGCGTGCATTGGGTATCTCCGCTCTAGCCTTGTCTGAGCGCCTGCAATCAGAGATGGATATGGCGGGTCTCAAGGGATTCGAAAAGAAAAGCGGTAATTAAATATCAAAATCAACTTGATGCATTCACTCAGGTTGAGTTTCGCCGCGCACATGGCCCGCATTCGTGCTCGAACGGGCGCAAGGGTGCTTAAGGTCGACTTAATCGCCCGCGCTTGTTGTGTGTGGCGGGCGCCGCCTCGGGCATAATGGAGCGCGAGAGGAGCACGCATGAACGAGCGCATTTTGGTAGTTGATGACGAGAAGGCCATCGCCGACTTGGTTGGTATCTACCTTACAAAAGAGGGCTTTGATGTCCAGATTGCCTATAGCGGGGCCGATGCTGCCAAGGCGATTTTGGAGCAGGAGTTTGATCTGGCGCTGCTGGATGTCATGCTGCCCGATATCGATGGGTTTGAGCTGCTGCGTACGATCCGTTCCAGCCATACCTATCCCGTGATCATGCTGACGGCGCGCGATGCCCAGCAAGACAAGATCGAGGGCCTTTCGCTTGGCGCGGACGATTACGTGGTTAAGCCGTTCCGTCCGCTGGAGCTCATCGCGCGCGTGCACGCTCAGCTTCGCCGCTACACCAGCTACGGTAGCCGCTCGCAGGTGGCCGAGTCGCCGACCATCCAGCTCGACGGACTGGAGATCAACCGCGATGCTCGTTCCGTGACAGTGGACGGTTCACCGGTTCGCCTCACGCCCACCGAGTATTCAATCTTGCTGTATCTGGTCGAGCATCGCGGCAGCGTGGTGGCCGTGGAGGACCTGTTCCGCGCGGTGTGGAACGAGGACTTTATGCCCGGCTCCAACAATACGGTGATGGTGCATATTCGCCACTTGCGTGAAAAGATCGGCGACGACGCACAAAAGCCACGCTTTATCAAAAACGTCTGGGGCGTCGGCTACATCATCGAATAACGCTTTTCGCTTGTGAGGATCTTGATATGACAAAAGACGATAGGCAAGCGTTCGAGGTGCCCGATCGGCTCTTTGAATACGTGAGGTCGGTCGTCGACAACCGCGCGCTTGCAACGGTGCTGCTCTTTTTGCTGAGCCTACTGCTGATTGGCATCGACAACATCGTCGGAATCTTGGCGGTGCTGCTTGTCGGCTTTTTGCTGATCGATCGATTTGAGATCGTGTGCCGCTGCGTGGTGATTGGCGGCGCCGCGTGGGCCATGACGTTGGCGATTGGCGCCATGGCGCTCGGTGGCATCGAAGGGCCGGTGCTGTTCGATGCCGGCTTTGTATTCAACATGCTTGGCTTTGTGCTGGCGCTTGCCGCGTGCGTGCTGTTCTTGTGTGGCCGCGCCCTGTACTACCAGGGCTACGAGCAGGGCGAGCAGCATGCCGATTGTGTGCTGGCCGCTCGTATTCAAGATCGCCTGATCGATCACCCCGACACCTGGGATAACATCGACGGCGACTTCTTGGAGGTCGAGGGCGCCCTTAACCGCGTGCGTGACCGTGAGCGCAAGGTGCAGCAAGCTCTGCGTGACGAGTCGCATCGCAAGGACGATCTGGTCACGTACTTGGCACATGACCTACGCACCCCGCTTGCCAGTGTGGTGGGCTATCTTTCGCTGCTGCAAGAGGCTCCTGAGCTGCCGGTTGAGCAACGTGCGCACTTTACGGGCGTGGCTCTCGACAAAGCGCACCGGCTCGATGCGCTCATCGAAGAGTTCTTCGATATCACGCGCTTTGACTTCCACGATATCGTGCTCACGCGCGGCTATGTTGATCTGGGGTTGCTGCTGGCTCAGGTGGCTGACGAGTTCTATCCCATCCTCAACGAGCAGCATAAGGAAGCCCAAGTTGATATTCGCGAGGACCTGACGGTGCTCGTGGATGGCGACAAGATGGCTCGCGTGTTCAACAACATCATGAAAAACGCCGTTGCCTATAGCTATGAGGGCTCGACCATCACGATCGAGGCCAGACGCCGGGACGGCGGTGGCGTGCGCGTGCGCTTTATCAATCAGGGCGATCCCATCCCTGAGGCAAAGCTCAAGGTGATCTTTGAGAAGTTCTATCGCCTGGATGCGGCGCGTGCGACCAATCGCGGCGGCGCTGGACTGGGGCTTGCCATCGCCAAGGAGATCGTATGCGCGCACGGCGGTACCGTTGCATGTGAATCGACGCCCGAACACACGATATTCACCATCGAGCTGCCCGCCGCATAGCCAGTGTGCCCTTACAAACACTTGACAATGCGCTCACGTGCATATGAGCCGCGATTCCTACTATCGATACTGCTGAATTGATATCGATGTGGAGGTATGCGGTATGACGGCTGCTGCGGCTGTGGAGCCCACGGAGCTTGAAGAACTCATGAAAGCGCAGGCCGAGGCCGCGCGCGAGCGCGAGGTTGGGGATGCGACTCGCCCCACGGCAGAGGATCTTGCCGCCTCGCCGACGCGCATCGATGTCGAGGGCCTCGACCTGTTCTATGGCGACCATCATGCGCTCAAGGACGTGAATATCAAGATCCGCGACAAGCAGATCACCTCGTTCATCGGGCCTTCGGGCTGCGGAAAGTCCACGTTGCTGCGCTGCTTTAACCGCATGAACGACGGCATCAAGGATTGCCGCATCGAGGGCAAGATTGCGCTCGATGGTCAAGATATCCTGGGCGACTACGACATCTGCCGCTTGCGCCAGCGCGTGGGCATGGTGTTCCAGCGCCCCAACCCGTTTCCCATGAGCATCTACGACAACGTCGCCTACGGTCCTCGCGGCATGGGAGTGCGCGACCGCGTCGTGCTCGACGAGCTGGTCGAAGACTCCCTGCGACGCGCCGCCCTGTGGGACGAGGTCAAGGACAAGCTCAAAGAATCGGGTCTGGGTCTTTCGGGCGGCCAGCAGCAGCGTCTGTGCATCGCCCGTGCGCTGGCCGTGCAGCCCGACATTCTGCTGATGGACGAGCCGACCTCGGCACTCGACCCTGTGTCGACGCTGGTGGTGGAGCAGCTGGCCTGCGAGCTCAAAGAGACCTGCACGCTCGTGGTCGTTACGCACAATATGCAGCAGGCGGCGCGTATCTCCGATTCGGTCGCATTCTTTTTGCTGGGTGAGCTGGTGGAGCACGCGCCCACCGCGCAACTCTTCAAGAATCCGACCGATCCGCGCACGGCGGATTATTTGACGGGGCGTTTTGGCTGATACCATCTAGTAAAGGTACCTTTAGGGTTAAGATGCGGTCATGCCGGCCGCAAAGGGGTTCAACATGATCTATTACGTCGAGGACGATGACAACATCAGGGATTTGACGGTCTATGCGCTGCGCAAGCAGGGGATTGAGGCCGAAGGCTTTTCGTGCGACGGTGAGTTTAAGGCTGCCGTGGCGCGACGGGTACCCGATGCCGTCCTGCTCGACATCATGCTGCCCGATACCGATGGCTTGGCGATTATGCGTCGACTGCGTGCCGATCGCCTGACGGCGACGGTGCCCATCATGATGCTTACCGCCAAGGATACCGAGCTCGACAAGGTGATGGCGCTCGATGGCGGTGCCGACGATTACCTGAC
>WGSR01000172.1 GCA_014871545.1 Collinsella sp.
ATACGCTGTGGCTTATGAGCGTGCGTCAGATTCTCGCCGGCCTGCTCTTTATGGCTGTGGTTGTCACGCGCGACCGCGCTCGCCTGGTCAAGCTTTGGACGACGCCCGCTGATCGCAAGCAGCTGCTGCTCTTTACCGCTTTTGGCCTGCTGTTCAACCAGTTTTGCTATCTTTCGGCCGTGCGCCTGACGAACGCCGGAACCGCGACGGTGCTCCAGTGCCTGCAGCTCGTTATCATCATGGGCTACGCCTGCGTGACCGATCGCCGCATGCCGCGTACTCGCGAAGTCATCGGCATTGGCCTGGCTCTGGGTGGAACCTTTTTAATCGCCACCGGCGGCGACCCCACCAGCCTGAATATCTCGCCGCTTGGCCTGGCAGCAGGTCTTATGTGTGCGGTCAGCGCCGCGTGTATGGCGGTGATTCCCGCCAAGATCCTGCCCGAATACGGCAGCCCCATCGTCACGGGCTCGGCAATGCTCACGGCGGGCGTGGTCTCGTGCGTCTTCGTGCAGCCCTGGGCGCATATGCCGGCGCTCGACGCTGCCGGCATCGAGGCGCTCGCGGTGTTCGTGGTTATCGGCTCGTTTTTTGCTTACATGCTCTATATGCAGGGCGTTAAGGACATCGGCTCGGTGCGCGCGAGCCTCATCGGAACTGTGGAGCCGGTTTCGGCGACCATCACCAGTGCCGTTATGCTGGGGACGGTGTTTTTGCCAACCGACCTTATCGGCTTTGCCATGATCATCGTGATGATGTTCCTCACGGTGTAGCTGGCACCGCCGCCAAGACAGAAAAGGTGTTGTGCCGCATTTTCGCCAATTGACGTCCGTGTCTGGAGTTTAGCTGTCGATGCTCAAAATGCCATAAACTAGTAACGTTATGGACTTTTTCATTGCGACTCAATTGCGAGGATTTCTTTATGGCTGGTAATCACTTTAAGGGCAGCGATAGCGGCCGCCCTGCAGTTCCGCCGCGTCCGAACGGGGCTGGTAAGGCCGGCACGCCGGGCGGCGCTGGACAGGGCGGTTCCGGTAAGCGCGTGTCCCCGGGCGAGACGGCGATGTTTACCGCTCTGTACGAGCAGTCTCAAAAGGCAAAAAAGACCGGCCGTGCAAGAGGGAATGTCTTTGCGGGCGGTGCAACCTCCGCGTCGCAGCCGAGCGGGGGTCCTTCGGCACCTGCGAACAGCGCAGGTGCTGCCAACGCCGCGAATGCCGCCGGCAACGTTAATGCCGGCAAGGCCGACAACAATACTCCCTCTGCCGGTGGCGCGGGGCTTACGGGCAACCTTGGCACGATCTACACCGGCGCCTCCGAGACTGGCACGTTCGCCCGCCTGGATGATAGCGGTGCCGAGTTTGCGGGCTCGGGTTCCAAGGAAGATTATTACGATTTTGGCTTGAACTACGGTAGCGACGCTTCGTCGAGTTCGACCTCTGACGGTCTGGTCCGTCATCGCCATCGCAAGGGCGAGCGCAAAAAGCGTCACACCGGCGCCATTATTGCCGCTGTAGTCGCGGTGCTTCTCGTTGCGCTTGGCGCAAGCGGCTTTATGCTGCTTAACTCGGCAAAGACCGTAAAGAGCGAAGCGAAGGAGGCTGTCGAGATCGTCGGTGGCCTTAAGGACAAGGTCACGTCGGGCGATTTTTCGACGCTGCCTGACGACGCGAAGAAGATCGATGAGCTCTGCAACAGCATGAAGGCGGAGACCTCGAGCCCGCTGTGGGCGGCGGCTTCGTTTATCCCGGTGTATGGCAGCGATATCAATGCGGCCCGCACCATGATTGACGCCCTGTCCGATGTTTCGAGCAATGCGCTGGTTCCCATGGCCGATAACCTTTCGCAGGCTACGCCCGGCAAACTGTTCCAGGACGGCATGATTAACGTGTCCGCGCTGCAGGCGGTCGCCGATTCGCTTTCCAGCAGCTCGAAGGTGTTCAAGAGCGCCAACGAGAAGATCCAGGGCATTGGCGATACTCATATTTCTCAGGTGACCGAGCTGGTCGATAAGGCCAAGGACGGCTTTGCCACCCTCAACGGTGCGGTTGACGCGGCGGAGAAGGTCGCCCCCGTCCTTCCCCAGATGCTCGGCGCCAACGGCCAGACGCGCAACTACCTTATGTACGCCATGAACAACGTCGAGATTCGTGCTTGCGGCGGCTTTGGCGGTTCGCAGGGCCTGATTTCGGTCACTGACGGCCAGATGTCGATTGGCGAGTTTGTTCCCCGCATTGGACTCAGCGAGGATGAGGCAGTCGAGAGCGTCGACGAAGAGGATGAGGCGCTGTTCGGCAACCACAGTAACCTGTACAACTCGGGCAATACCTATTCGCCTGATTGGCCCCGCAACTCGCAGCGTGTCGCCGCGCTGTGGAAGTCCCAGTATGGACAGGACGTTGATGGCGTCATCGGTATCGACCCGGTGTTCCTGCAGTATCTGCTGGGCCTGGTCGGTAATGTCTCGCTGCCCGACGGAACGGTTGTCGACGGCACCAACGCGGCGAAGGTTCTCATGCACGATGTGTATTGGAACTATCCGGTCGAGGAATCGGACGGCATCTTTGCGGCTGTTGCCAGCGCCGCCTTCGACAAGATTCTCGGTGGCATCGGTGACGTCGACGTTACAAAGCTTGTCGGTGCATTCGAGCGCGGTGCCGAAGAGGGCCGTCTGATTGCTTGGATGAGAAACGATGATGAGCAGAATGCCATCAAAGAGACGGGCATTGACGCTTCGCTGCCCGATCCGGATGATCCGAGTGCCGATCCCGTTGCCGGCGTTTACTTTAACAACCTGAGCTTCTCCAAGCTCGACTGGTATCTGAACGCCGACACGCAGATCGGCCAGGGCATCAAGAACGGCGACGGCACGTGCTCGTATCGCATCACCGTTACTCTGACGAACATCATGACGCAGGAGGAGGCAGGCAAGCTGCCCGACTACGTTGCGGCGAGCGCACCCGATGCCGCGCGTGACGACGAACGCCTGAATGTCTCGTTGTTTGCCCCGACGGGCGGCAACATCAGTGACCTTACGGTTGAGGGCACACAGTTTGGTCTTGGCGCCGCTACGTGGCATGGAATCCCCTTCTATTCGGGCACCGTTGACCTGCATGCTGGCGAGACGACGACGATCACGTATACGCTGACCACGTCGGCCGAGGCGGGGGACAAGCCGCTTACGCTGCGTCAGACTCCTACATGCCAGGCAGCTCGCGACAGCGCGTCGGCGTAGGGTTTTTCTGGTAGCGCAGATAATCGAGTACCATTTTGGGGCGGACAGGCAATCTGTTCGCCCCTATTTTGTAAGGAGAGCGCATGAAGTACTTTGGCACCGACGGCTTTCGCGGTGAGGCCAACGTTGGGCTGACGGTAGAGCACGCTTATAAGATTGGCCGTTTTGTGGGCTGGTATTACGGCGCCAACCGCGAGCGCAAGGCACGCGTGATCGTGGGCAAGGACACGCGTCGCTCGAGTTATATGTTTGAGGCGGCGCTGGTGAGCGGCCTGGTCGCGAGCGGTGCGGACGCCTATATGCTGCACGTGATCCCCACGCCGGGCGTAGCGCATCAGACTGTGGAAGGCTGCTTCGATTGCGGCATCATGATCAGCGCGAGCCACAACCCGTTTTGCGATAACGGCATTAAGCTCGTCAACAGCGACGGCT
>WGSR01000173.1 GCA_014871545.1 Collinsella sp.
CGACCGGATACATCGAGCGCTACGCCGGCTGGACCGATCCGTACAAGATCGCCGCCAACCCGGCAGCAGCTCAGGCTGCATCGAGTGATGCCGCGCCTGCCGCGGGCACCGCCGGCACCGACGGCAACGACGACCCGATTCGTCGCATGGTCGTCTCGGGCCGCAAAGGCGAGATCGCTGCCGAGACCGAGCGTCTGCTGGCAGACCACGACGCCATGGACCTCATCAACAATCACTTTATCCCCGCCCTCGACGAGGTTGGCGTCCTCTTTGACCAAGGCAAGTTCTTCTTGCCGCAGCTCATGGCCTCGGCCGAGGCCGCACGCGTGGGCTTCGACACCATCAAGCGCCTGATGCCCGCCGGCGAGATCGCCGACAAGGGCAAGATCTGCGTGGCCACCGTCAAGGGCGACATCCACGATATTGGCAAGAACATCGTCAAAATGCTGCTCGATAACTACGGCTACACCGTCTTTGACCTAGGCCGCGACGTCGACCCGCAAGAGGTACTCAAGACCGTGCAGGAGCGTGACATTAAGCTCGTCGGCCTCTCGGCGCTTATGACTACCACGGTCGTCGCCATGGAGGAGACCATCAAGTTGCTCCATGCCGAGGTGCCGGGCGTCAAGATCATCGTGGGCGGCGCCGTACTCACCCCCGAATACGCCAAGCAGATCGGCGCGGACTACTACGCTAAGGACGCCGCCGAAAGCGCTCGTATCGCCGAAGAGGTCTTTGGGCAGTAACACAACGGAAACAACCGAGCACCAAAACGTGCCGCATGCGCCACTTGGCACGTGCGGCACGTTAGAATAGATAAGACTATGCTCGTTTTGGCAGATAGGAGCGCAAGGATGGCGATCACGCCCGCAGAAATCGCGGAAACCCGCGGCATGGTTGAGGAGCAGAACCTCGACATCAGGACCATCACCATGGGTGTTTCGCTCATGGGTTGCGGCGACGAGAACCTCGACCGCATGTGCACGAAGATCTACGACCACGTGACGCACACGGCTGAGCATCTGGTCGAGACCGCCGAGAACCTCGAGCGCGAGTACGGTATCCCCATCGTCAACAAGCGCGTTTCCGTCACCCCGGTGGCGCAGATTGCCGCGTGCTGCAAGGATGAGGACCTCACCCCCATCGCGCATGCCCTCGACCGCGCGGCCGAGACGCTCGGCATCGACTACCTGGGCGGCTTCTCCGCGCTCGTCCAGAAGGGCATCGGCGACGCCGACCGTCGCGTCATCCAGTCCATCCCCCAGGCGCTCGCCACCACGAGCCGCGTCTGCTCCAGCGTCAACGTCGCCAGCCTGCGCGCCGGTATCAACATGGACGCCGTGCTTATGGCCGCCCAGACCATCATCGATGCCGCTAAACTCACGGCCGACCAGGACTCCGTCGGCGCTTCCAAATTTGTCTGCTTTGCCAATATGGTCGAGGACTCCCCGTTTATGGCGGGCGCCGTCCACGGCGGTGGCGAGGCCGACGCCGTCATCAACGTAGGCGTCTCGGGCCCCGGCGTTATGGCCGCAGCCCTGGAAACGCTGCCCGATTCCGCATCGATGATGGAAGTCGCCGAAAAGATCAAGCAGACCGCCTTTAAGATCACCCGTGCCGGCGAGCTCATGAGCCGCGAGGCCGCCCATCGCCTGGGTGTCGAGAAGGGCATTGTCGACCTGTCGCTGGCTCCCACGCCTGCCATCGGCGACTCCGTTGCCCGTATCCTCGAGATCATCGGCGTGGGCACCTGCGGCGGCCCGGGCACGACCTGCGCGCTCGCCATGCTCAACGATGCCGTCAAGAAGGGCGGTGTCATGGCCAGCTCCAGCGTGGGCGGTCTCTCCGGCGCCTTTATCCCCGTGTCCGAGGACGCCGGCATGATCGCCGCCGTCGAGGCCGGCGCGCTTTCGCTCGAGAAGCTCGAGGCCATGACCTGCGTGTGCTCCGTTGGCCTGGACATGATCGCCATCCCCGGCGACACCCCGGTCGAGACCATCGCCGGCATCATCGCCGACGAGATGGCCATCGGCGTCATCAACAACAAGACCACGGCCGTCCGCGTGATCCCCGCCATCGGCAAGGGCGTGGGCGACTGCGTCGAGTACGGCGGCCTGTTCGGCCGTGCGCCCATCATGCCGGTGAACCCCAACGCCGGCACCGTGCTTGCCCACCGCGGTGGACGCTTCCCGGCGCCGCTGAACTCGCTGAAGAACTAGCTGAGGGGGACTGGCGAGGAGCCCCGGGGAGGGCAAATATATAAGGTCGCCTGCTCGGACAGTCCTGACTCGCACGGAGAGCACATTGAGTGCTCTCCGGCTCGTGCGGAACTCGCGATCGACCTTATATATTTGCCCTCCCCGGGGCTCCCGCACAACGGGACCTCAGTTGGGTTCTATCCCGGTTGCAGTTGCTTCGCTCCTGCACCACTTGGCTGGTGCGGCGGTTTGGCGTTGGAACGGTTCTTTTTCTGATATATGCTGGTTGCGGCTCTTCTTTTGGGAGGAGTCGCTTTTTTGTTGCTAGGAGGTTGGCCCGTGGTTGATGGGAATGCTCGCTCTGAGCTTCTTTCTGTTGATTGGAATGGCGAGTGGATGCGTCTGCAAGCTGATCGGCGGCGGGCTGATGATTCTTTTGAGTGGGATAAGCGGGCTCGGCATTTTCGACCGCTTGAGACTGCTCCGTATGCCCGGGATTTTATAAAGTTGTTGGCGCTTGAGCCCGGCGAGTCGGTGCTGGATATGGGATGTGGGGCTGGGTCGATTGCCATTCCGCTTGCGCAAGACGGACATCCCGTGATTGCGGCTGATTTCTCCCCCGCCATGCTGGGCACGCTTGATGCCGGCATTGAGTATTACGAGCTCGAAGATCTTATTACGCCGCTTGAGCTTGCTTGGGATGACGATTGGGATCTGGTTGGACCGGTCGCGAAAGCGGTGGATGTTGCCTTTGCCAGTCGGTCAGTTACGACGACCAATCTAAAAGGCGCGCTTGCCAAGCTTGATCGTACGGCTCGTCGGCGTTGTGCTGTCACGATGGTCGCCAACTCCAGCCCGCGCTATGACCTGCACCTGATGAACGCCATCGGTGCCTCGGTTACCTGCAGTAATGGCTTTGTGTATGCTTTTAATATCCTCATTCAGATGGGTGCCCTGCCGCAGGTTACGTACTTTGAATCGCCTCGTCGCGATACCTTCGATAACCTTGAAGCGGGCGTAGCAGATTTTTCCCGTATGCTCGAGCATGGCAACGAGGATAAGGTCGACCGTCTGCGCGACTACATCGCCCAGCACATGATTGAGAACCCCCATGCCGGTGAGCCGGGCTCCAAGGGTGTGCCGCAGGGACGCTATATGCTCGACCACGTCCGCAAGGTCCGTTGGGCGTTTATTGCATGGGAGCCGGTCTCTGCGCCCAGCTCATAGCCTGTTCGCAGCCCGCACTGCCCACTCACTCGGCATCCGCATTCTTTTTGAACTGGGCAAACGCGCTCCACACCGCACCGTTCCTGCGCTATCGTGGGACAGCTCACGTAAATTAAGGCCCCGTCGCGGGGCGCCCCATACATAGAAAGCGAGAACCCATGGCACTGACAGGAGCACAGGTCAAGCAGCTTCGCAGCATGGCCCATCACCTCAACCCCGCCATCATCATCG
>WGSR01000174.1 GCA_014871545.1 Collinsella sp.
GGTTCGCTCGATAATATCTTCGAGCATGCCTGGCATGGCGGAGACATTTGCTGCGATCCAGCCGTGTTCAAGCGCCGTTTCTGAAAGGAGCGAGAGAAGCGCCGTCTTGCCCGTTCCCCTTGCGCCAGTAAAAATGGTCGACAGGTTGGGATCTCCCGGGCCGTTGATAAAGCCACGGTTGATGTCACGCAGGATATGCTCGCGACCCGCTAGAAAGGGAGGGACGCTTCCGAACGTCGGGGTAAAGGGGTTCTTGCTGTACTCCATGGTAGCTCCTTTGCAAGTTTTGCTAATTTTTGCAAGTTTTGCTAACTTTTGCAAGTTTTGCTAACGACTGACCAAAGGGCATCGAAGCAGTGGCGCTGACATTTTTTACGCAGAAAAAATAAGCAGAAATCAATTTATCTGCGTTAAAAAATAGTTGAGAAGAAAACCAACGGGGCCCGGAGCTCAGCATTTACTGCGCTCCGGGCCCCGTTGGTTTGTGGCTTGGACCAGTTCGACTGCCGTCGTCCTAGTCAAACAAGCTCGGCATGTCGTTTTCTTTCATGAGGGCGCCGGCGGAGGGGAGGCTCTGCGTGGTGAACTTCTCGGCGGAGACGCCGGCGCCAAGGATTTCCTCGGTTGTGCCGACGGTGGTGACCGAGCGGCCCTTCTTGGCGGTAAAGGCCTGGACGCCCTGCGTGTTGGTAGTCGTCTTGGTCTTGAGCAGCGACGTGTTGAAGTTCATCAGGCGGTAGTCGCTCGAGACCAGTGCGATGTCGCGATCTTCCTTGAGCACCTGGGCATACAGCAGCTTGCTGCCGCCGTAGATAGCGTTCTTCAGGCGTTTGCGGTTGGTCTTGGTAACATATCCGGCAAGTGCGACACGCACCACGCGGCCGTTCTCAAAGACGAACAGCACGTCGGCCTTGTAGTCCTCGGGGTCGATGACCCAGATGACGCTCTCGTCGGGTTCCATCTCAAGATCGGTCGGCAGGTACGAGCCCAGCTGGGCCGACTTGGTGTCCTCAAACGCCGCAACCTTGCACTTGTACACCTGGCTCTTGTTGGTAAAGACCAGCAGCTCGTGGGTGTTGGAGGACGGGAACTCGATAAAGGGTTTGTCGCCGTCTTTGTACTTGAGCGTAGTGGCCTTCTTGAGCACGCGGTCTGTCATTTTCTTAAGGTAGCCGTCGCGCGAGAGCATGATGGTGACCGGGTACTCCTCGACCTCGGGCTCCAAGCTTACCTCGATAACCTCATGGGGCTCGATCCTGCCCGTGCGGCGCGGCATCACGTATTTCTTGTTGACCGCGGCCAGCTCGTCGCTGATGACCTTCTTGATGTTCTCCTCGCTGGAGAGGATCTCCTCAAGCTCGGCGATCTCACCCTCGAGCTTAGCGATGTCCTTGGTGCGGTTGAGGATGTACTCCTCGTTGATGTTACGGAGCTTAAGCTCGGCAACAAACTCGGCCTGGGTCTCGTCGATGTCGAAACCCTTCATAAGGTTGGGCACGACCTCGGCTTCGAGCTTGGTGCCGCGGATGATGGCGATGGCCTTGTCGATGTCGAGCAGAATCGCCTCGAGGCCGTGCAGCAGGTGCAGGCGCTCGGACTTTTTGCCCAGGTCAAAGTTAATGCGGCGACGCGTGGACTCAATACGCCACTTGACCCACTCGTGCAGAATCTGGCGCACGCCCATAACACGTGGATAGCCGTCGACGAGCACGTTGAAGTTGCACGAGAACGAATCCTGCAGCGTGGTCGAGCGATAGAGCTTGGCCATGAGCTTGTCGGGGTCGACACCGCGCTTAAGGTCGATGGCGATGCGCAGGCCCGAGAGATCGGTCTCGTCGCGGATGTCGGCAATCTCCTTGACCTTGCCCTCTTTGGAGAGCTTGACGATGCGTTCGATGATGACATCGGTCTTGGTGGTGTAGGGGATCTCGTAGACCTCGATGATGCGCTCTTCGGGAATCCAGCGCCAGCGGGAGCGGATCTGGAAACTGCCAAGGCCGGTCTCGATAATCTTTTCCATCTCCTCGCGGCGGTAGATAATCTCACCGCCGGTCGAGAAGTCGGGCATGGGCATGTACTCGAGCAGGTCACAGTCGGGATCCTGCAGGTAATGCATGGTGGCGGTGCAGACCTCGTTGAGGTTGAAACCGCAGATGTCGGACGCCATGGCGACGCCGATGCCCTTGTTGGCCGAGACAAGGATGTTGGGGAACGTGGTGGGCAGCAGGCGCGGCTCCTTCATGGCACCGTCGTAGCTGTCAACGAAGTCGACCGGATCCTTGTCGATGTCCTTGAAGATCTCGGCGCTGATGGGGGAGAGCTTGGCCTCGGTATAACGCGAGGCGGCGTAGCTCAGGTCGCCCGAATAGTACTTGCCAAAGTTGCCCTTCGACTCCACGAAGGGGGCGAGCAGTGCCTCGTTGCCCGTCGCCAGGCGCACCATCGTCTCGTAAATCGCGGCGTCGCCGTGCGGGTTGAGCTTCATGGTCTGGCCCACGATGTTGGCGCTCTTCTGGCGCTCGCCCTTGAGCAGACCCATCTTGTACATGGTGTAGAGCAGCTTGCGGTGCGAGGGCTTAAAGCCGTCGATCTCGGGGAATGCACGCGAGACGTTGACGCTCATGGCGTAGGGCATGTAGTTGACCTCGAGCGTCTGCGTGATCGGCTGATCGGTGACCTCGGAGTGCAGGCCGATGACGTTCTCGGCGTTAACCTGCTTTTTCTTTGGCTGGTTCTTCGTCTTCTTCTTTGCCACGATATCCTCTTGAACTTCTTATGGGCCGTCGTTATCGATTTGCTGCTACTGCAGGTCCAGCTGGTCCAGGTATTCCTTGCCGTGCTCGGAGATATGGCGCTTGCGGCCTGCCTCGTCGTTGCCCAGCAACAGGTTGAACATGGTCTCCATCTTGGTGACGTCCTCGGGTTCAACCTTGATCAGGCGACGTGTCTCGGGGTTCATGGTGGTGAGCCACATCATGTCCGGATCGTTCTCGCCAAGACCCTTGGAGCGGTTGATGGAACACTTCTGGTCGCCGATCTCTTTGAGGATGCCGTTCTTCTCGAGCTCGGTGTAGGCAAAGTAGGTCTTTTCTTTGCAGTTGATCTCGTAGAGCGGTGATTCGGCGATATACACGTAGCCCTCGTCGATAAGCGTGGGCACCAGGCGGTAGAGCATGGTGAGCACGAGCGTACGGATGTGATAACCGTCGACGTCGGCGTCCGTACAGATGATGACCTTGTTCCAGTTGAGGTTGTCCAGGTCGAAGGCGCCAAGGTTCTTGATGCGCTTGTCCTTGATCTCCACACCGCAGCCCAGCACGCGCATGAGATCCATGATGATGTCGGACTTAAAGATGCGCGGGTAGTCCTCTTTCAGGCAGTTGAGGATCTTACCGCGGACGGGCATAACGCCCTGGAACTCGGCATCGCGCGAGGTGCGAATGGCGCCTGCTGCCGAGTCGCCCTCTACGATGTAGATCTCGCGACGGCTCCTGTCCTTGGAGCGGCAGTCGATGAACTTCTGCACGCGGTTGGCCATGTCGGTCTTCTGCTGCAGGTTGGTCTTGATGCTCTGGCGCGTCTTCTCGGCATTCTCGCGCGAGCGCTTGTTGATGAGCACCTGCTCCATAATCTT
>WGSR01000175.1 GCA_014871545.1 Collinsella sp.
ACGAGCACGATTCCGGCTCGCTTGAAGATCACGAGCTTAAGATGGCCCGCCAGGCCGACGCCGAGATGGGCTCTTCCAAGAGCAAGAAGAAGCGCACCGTGCGCACGTCTCGTTCGCGTTCGCGCGTGCGCGGCATCGATGCCTCCACGGTGATGCTGACCGGCGACCCGGTTCGTATGTACCTTAAGGAGATCGGTAAGGTCGACCTGCTGACCGCATCTGAAGAGGTCGATTTGGCCATGAAGATCGAGGCCGGTCTCGAGGCTACCGAGAAGCTCGAGGCTGCCGATGCAGGCGAGATTGAACTCACACGCTCCGAGATGCGTCGTCTTACGCGTATTGAGAACGTTGGTCTTGAGGCCAAGCAAGCGCTCATCAGCGCAAACCTGCGTCTGGTCGTCTCCATCGCCAAGCGCTATGTCGGCCGTGGCATGCTGTTCCTGGATCTGATCCAGGAGGGCAACCTCGGTCTGATCCGCGCCGTCGAGAAGTTCGACTACCAGAAGGGCTTTAAGTTCTCCACGTACGCCACGTGGTGGATCCGTCAGGCCATCACGCGCGCTATCGCCGACCAGGCCCGTACCATCCGTATTCCCGTGCACATGGTCGAGACCATCAATAAGCTCGTCCGCGTGCAGCGTCAGCTCCTTCAGGACTTGGGCCGCGACCCGACCCCCGAGGAGATCGGTGCCGAGATGGACATGAGCGCCGACCGCGTCCGCGAGATCCAGAAGATCTCGCAGGAGCCCGTGTCGCTCGAGACGCCCATCGGCGAGGAAGAGGATTCTCAGCTGGGCGACTTCATCGAGGACTCCCAGGCCATCGTTCCGCCCGATGCGGCCAGCTTCTCCATGCTGCAGGAGCAGCTCACCCAGGTGCTCGACTCGCTTGCCGATCGTGAGCGCAAGGTTATCGAGCTGCGCTTTGGCCTTGTCGACGGACATCCCCGTACGCTCGAGGAAGTCGGCCGCGAGTTTGGCGTCACGCGCGAGCGCATCCGCCAGATCGAGTCCAAGACCCTGGCCAAGCTTCGCCACCCGAGCCGCAGCAGCAAGCTGAAGGACTACATCGAGTCTTAGTAGTTACGGCGTTTTGCCAAACGCCGTAACTGGTCGACGCTGCGCGGGCACCAGAGCGACAACTTGTCATTCAAAGAGGACGGCATGACCAGAAGGTCTATGCCGTCCTCTTTTCATGCCAATTTGTTCGCTCTGGTGCCCGCTCGCTGGCATTGTCAAAACATCGGCGTTTCCGTTGCTGGTGCCGGCAGTTAGGCCGTCCCCAAGGGATCATGGCGAGAAAATTTCTTAAAAAAGTTCTTGCCCTTCGTCCAATCGTCCGTATAATAAACTTCGTTGCTTGAGAGCACGCACCTATTCCTCGGTAGCTCAATGGTAGAGCACGCGGCTGTTAACCGCGCTGTTGTAGGTTCGAGTCCTACCCGGGGAGCCAGAATTTCTCAGCCCATTTCGCTGGGCTTTTAAATTCCTCGGTAGCTCAATGGTAGAGCACGCGGCTGTTAACCGCGCTGTTGTAGGTTCGAGTCCTACCCGGGGAGCCAGGTTACAAAACCCGTCGCATATGCGGCGGGTTTTTTCATGCCGCGATCGCCGTTCGCGAACGTTACCGTATCAACATTTCGTGTCGAGGATGTAATCCCGAGGCCCGCCACCTCAACATGGCGCGGTCGTTGTAGAATAATGCAATGATTGCTCCCACGACATGGTGCCGCGAGCACCAAGAAAAGGAGATTCTTGTGTCTGAGACCATTAACGGCAGCCTGAGCGTCTCGAACGACGTTATTGCCGATATTGCCGGTTATGCCGCGATGACGTGCTATGGCGTTGTCGGTATGGCTGAGCAGCTCCAGGGCGCCGAGAGCGTGCGCCTGCTTGCCGGTCAGCGCCTCCGCAAGGGCGTGCTTGTCTCCGCCGACGAGAACGGCCTTACGGTCGATCTTCACGTCGTGCTCGAGAACGGCGTCAACATGAAGTCCGTCTGCCACAATCTTTCGAGCTCCGTTGCCTTCACCCTGCAGGAGATCGCCCAGATCGATCCCGCCAGCCTTAAGATCGGCATCCATATCGACGCGCTCAAGAGCCGTCTGAACTAGCATCCGAAAACGGAGATTCAAATACCCATGATTGCAAAGACCATTCGCACCTGTTTTCCGATCGCTGCGGCTGCCGTTTCCGACAAGGCCGAGGAGATCAACAAGCTCAACGTCTTCCCCGTACCCGACGGCGACACTGGTACCAACATGTCGCTCACGCTTGCCTCGGTGACCAAGGAGCTCTCCGCCCTTCCTGCCGATGCCGATATGGAGGCCATCGCCGGCGCCATCACCCACGGCTCCCTGATGGGTGCCCGCGGTAACTCTGGCGTTATCACGTCGCAGATTCTGCGCGGCGTGGCCGAGGGCCTTGTCTCTGCCGACGAGCCTATTACGTCCGCCAACATTGCCTTCGCCTTCCGTCGTGCCGTCAAGGTTGCCTTCCAGGCTGTCCGCAAGCCCATCGAGGGCACGATCCTCACGGTCCTGCGCGATGTCTCGACCAAGGCCGATGAGTGCGAGAAGAAGAAGTTCTCGGCTGAGGATGCGCTCGATGCCATCGTCGTTGAGGCGTACCAGTCCGTCGCCCGCACACCCGACCTGTTGCCCGTTCTGAAGGAGAACGGCGTGGTCGACTCCGGCGCCTTTGGCTTTGCCATCTTCCTGGAGAACTTTGTTGCCGCTGCGCTCGGCCGCAGCACCGTTGTCGAGGATTTCTCCGCCACGTTTGACTCCGCCGGCTCTGCCCGCGATGCCGCTCTTGGCCGTGTTGAGATCGAGGCTAACGACGACTGGGAGGGCTCGGAGTTCCGCTACTGCAACGAGTTCCTCTTTAAGGCCGACGCCCCGTTTGACGAGGACGAGTGCCTTAAGTTCCTAGGCTCCATGGGCGACTGTGAGCTGCTCGTGGGCGCCTATCCCGACTACAAGATCCATGTGCACTCCAACACCCCCAACCTGGTGCTCGAGCACATGCTGCAGCTCGGTCAGATCTATGAGGTCTTTATCCACAACATGGAGATGGAGGCCCACGACCGTACCGCCAAGATCCACGAGGATCAGGAAAAGGCCGCCGAGCCCGCCAAGGCGCTGGGCTTTGTCGCCGTTGCCGCCGGTTCCGGCGAGGCTGACATCCTCAAGTCCCTTGGCGTCGACGTGGTCGTCTCCGGTGGCCAGACTATGAATCCCTCGACCGCCGACCTGCTGGGCGCGGTGGACCAGGTCAACGCGACCTCGGTCATCATCCTGCCCAATAACGGCAACATCCGCATGGCTGCCGAGGCTGCCGCTTCTGCCTGCACGGACAAGAAGGTTGCCGTTGTTCCCACCAAGACCGTTCCGCAGGCGTTCTCCGCGCTGTTCGCGGTCCTGCCCGATTCCGAGCTCGAGGACGCCGTCGCCGCCATGGTCGACGCCATCAGCGAGGTTCGCGATGGCGAGGTCACCCGCGCCGTGCGCGACTCCAGCGCATCTGATGGCTCGCCGATTCACTCCGGTGACGTCATGGGTATCATCGCCGGCTCCATCGACGTGGTCGGCTCCGACGTGAAACAGGTCACGCTCGACTGCATCAACC
>WGSR01000176.1 GCA_014871545.1 Collinsella sp.
CGCGCCATATTGCCCTGGCTAAAGCGGCTGTTGGGCACCATGACCTCAAACACCTTGGGCTTGTTGTTCTCCTCGTTAAGCTCAAGCGGCACGATCTCCTGCGCGATGATCTGGTCGCCGCGGTCCGAACGCTCGAGCTTGCCCTTAATGCGAACAAACGCATCAGACAGCTGCGCACCGGTCTCGGGATCGACCTCGCCGTACAGGTATCCCTCGGCCTCTTTGTAGGTCTTGGGGAACACCACGACCGTGGCCTCGCCTTCCATGTCCTCGAGCTGCACAATACCCATGGGGTCGCCGTTTTTGGTCACGCGCTTGGACACGCTCGAGACCATGCCGGCCCACCACAGCGCCTTGCCCTCGGGAATCTCCTGGTTGATGGTACCGCCCGTGGGGTTTTGCACCTCGTAGCCGGTATCGATCTGCGAGAACGAGAAGTCGCGTGCCTTGGCTAGTGCATACTCAAACGGGCGCAGCGGGTGGTCCGAGACATAGATGCCCAGAACCTCCTTCTCCTGGCTCAACTTAAGGTGGCGGTCCCACTCCTGGCCATCCGGATCGGGCACGCTCACCTCAAAGCCCGAGCCCTCAACGTCGCCAAACATATCGAAGAACGACGTCTGGCCGCTCGCGCGATCTTTCTGGCGCTTTACCGCTGCATCGATGATGTTCTCGGGGTTGTTCTTGTCCACGAAGTGCATCATCTGGCGACGCGGATACCCCGTGGAGTCGAAAGCACCTGCCTTGATGAGCGATTCGATCACGCGACGGTTGGCCTGGCTCGAGTCCACGCGCTCGACAAAGTCGTGCAGTGTCTTAAACGGGCCGCCCGCCTCGCGCTCGGCGATAATCGCCTGCGCCACGCCGGTGCCCACGCCGCGAATGCCGGCCAAACCAAAGCGCACGCCTTCCTTGGTAGCCGTGAACTCGGTACCGGACTCGTTAACATCTGGCGACAGCACGGGGATGCCGTCGTGACGGCACGCCGAGACGTAGTGAACGATCTTGTCGGTCTTGCCCGTGTAGGACGTCAGAACGGCCGCCATGTACTCGTGCGGATAGTGCGCCTTAAGCCATGCCGTCTGCATAACCAGGATGGCGTAGCCGGCGGAGTGCGACTTGTTAAAGGCGTAAGATGCGAACTCGAGAACATCGTCCCAAATCTTCTGGGCGACCTCGCGCGTGTAGTTGTTCTTGATAGCGCCGTTCATCCAGTGGTCGTAGGTGGTCTCGTCCGAGCCATCCTCCCAGTGGAGCACCGTCGAGGTGAGCAGCTTGATCTTTTTCTTAGCCACGGGCTTACGGATACGCGAGTCCGATTCGCCCTTGGAGAAGCCGCACATCTCGACGGAGATGAGCATAACCTGCTCCTGGTAGACCATGGTGCCGTAGGTTTCGCCCAGGATGTCGTCCAGACGGTCGTCATAGGAGACGGCCGGCTCTTTGCCGTTCATACGGTTGATATAGGACGAAACCATGCCGGCGCCCAGAGGGCCCGGGCGGTACAGGGCAATCAATGCCACGACGTGCTTGTACTCGGTGGGCTTCATGTTCTTGATCGTGGCCGTCATGCCGGCGGACTCGACCTGGAAGACGCCGGCGGTATGGCCGGAGCCCATGAGCTTAAAGATCTCGGGGTCGTCAAAGGGAATCTCTTCCTCTTTGATGTCGATGCCGAAGTTCTTTTTGATGTTGGCCTTGGCCTTGGAGATAACCGTCAGCGTACGCAGGCCCAGGAAGTCCATCTTGAGCAGGCCCATGTCGGCAACGGTATGGCCCTCGTACTGGGTAATCTCGACGCCGCCCTTGGTATCGAGCTTGGTGGGCACGTGCTCGTTGACGGGGTCGCGGCAAATCAGAACGGCGCACGCGTGCACGCCCTCACCACGGGTAAGGCCCTCGATCGAGAGCGCCGTGTCGATGATGCGGCGGGCGTCGTCGTCCTTTTTATAGGCCTCGGCAAAGTCGGGGTTAAACAGATCCTCTTTGCCGGGTTGTTTTTCGAGTACCTGCTTGAGCTTGACCTTGGGGTCGCTCGAGACCATCTTGGACAGACGCTGGCCCATGTAGACCGGGTAGTCCAGGACGCGCGCGGCGTCGTTGATGGCCTGCTTGGCCTTGATGGTCGAGTAGGTGATGACGTGGGTGACCTTCTCGGGGCCGTAGAGCTGGCGAACGTGCTCCACGACCTCGAGGCGCCGCTCATCGTCGAAGTCCATATCGATATCGGGCATCTCGGTACGCTGCGGGGACAGGAACCTCTCGAACATCAGGCCGTTCTCGAGCGGGTCGAACGCGGTGATGTTCATGGCGTAGGCGACGATAGCGCCGGCGGCAGAACCACGGCCGGGGCCGACGCCGATGCCGTTGTCCTTGGCCCATTGCACGTACTCGGCAACGATGAGGAAGTAGGCGGCAAAGCCCTTGTCGCAGATGACCTTGTATTCGTACTCAAAGCGCTCTTTGATGTTGACGCCACCGATCTCGCGTGTGGCCCAGTCGTCGCCATAGTGCTGGCGCAGGCCCTTCTCGCACTCACGGCGGAACTGGCTCTCGTGCGTCTCACCGGGATCGAGCAACGGAAAGCGCGGCAGGATGATAGAGTCCCAGTCCAGCTCAACGTAGCACTTGTCGGCGATCTCGAGCGTGTTGTCGCAGGCCTCGGGGCAATACGGGAACATCGCCCGCATCTCCTCCTCGGTCTTCATGTAAAACTCCGAGCCGGTCATGCGCATGCGGTTGGGGTCATCGACCTTGGCGTTCATGCCAATACACATGATGACGTCCTGCACGGGCGCATCCTCGCGGCGCAGGTAGTGGAAGTCGTTGGTGGCGATGACCTTGACGCCCACCTGCTTGGCGATATCGATGAGCGTGCGGTCCATCTGCTCGTCGGTCAGGCCGTTGTCGGTGGTGATGCCATGTTCCTGGATCTCGATGTAGAAGTCGCCGGGGTCGAAGGTATCGCGGAAGGTCTCGGCCCACTTGATGGCGCCCTCCATGTCACCGCGGTCGATGTATTTGGGGATGATGCCCGCGATGCAGGCGCTCGTGCAGATCATGCCCTTGGCGTGGCGGCGTAGGTTGTCGAGCGTCACGCGCGGCTTGTAGTAAAAGCCCTGCACGGCGGCCTCGGAAACCGTCTGCATCAGGTTGACGTAGCCTTCCTGGTCTTTGGCCAGAAGGATCATGTGGTAGAGCTCGGGCTTGTGGTCGCGGGCAAGGGTCTCGTCCGGCGTAAAGTAGACCTCGCAGCCAAAGATGGGTTTAATGACCAGAGGCGGCTTGAGCTCGTCGATATTGCCCTTCTCGTCCCACATGGCCATGTCCTTCACATACTGGGCATGCTCGCGCGGGTTTTCCTCGGGGTCGGGCTCCACCAGCTCGTCGCGGCGGTCCTTTTCCAAGAAGGCCTTGTCGTGGCTCCAGGTTTTGTACTCGGGCGTGTTGTGGTTGACGGCGTCGCAGGCCAGCGCCAGGTCGGGTACGCCGTACATGTAACCGTGGTCGGTAATGGCCACGGCGGGCATGCCCAGCTCAACGGCGCGGTTGACCATATCCTGGATACGGGTTGCGCCGTCGAGCATGGAGAAAACAGTGTGATTGTGCAGATGGACGAATGCCATGT
>WGSR01000177.1 GCA_014871545.1 Collinsella sp.
TCCCGGGCACCTGGGGCCGCGGCCTTATTGGCCCCGTCGACAAAGACGACGAGCAAGACCTCATCGACACCATCCAAACCGTCGGCGGCGGCGCTGCCGACCCCGAACTCGTCCAGACGTTCGTCCACGGCATTCCCCAAGCGATTGACTGGCTCGAACAGGATCTGGGCGTAGAACTCCAGCGCCCGCAAAGCGCCGAGAGCGCCCAGCAAAAGCAGTTTATCCCCTGCTTTGACCATAAGACGCGTATGTGGCGCGGCCTCACCCGCAAACCCCTTGAGGACGCGTGTACGGCCCAGACAGAGTTGCTCGGCATTCGCCTACTCCCCCGCCACGAGCTTATCGATCTTGTTGAGGATACGAACGGAAAGATTGCCGGCGCCTTGATCTACGACCGTGCAAACGAGCATCTCGTGCCTATGGCAGCCAGGACCACTATCATCGCTGCGGGCGGCACGGGCGGCCTGTTCGAGCGCAGCCTCACTTCCGCCGACGTGCTCAGCTCATCACAAGCCATCGCACAGGCGCACGGCGCATCCCTAACCAATATAGAGTTCATGCAGATGATGCCCGGCTTCATTGAACCTAAGCGCAACCTTGTCTTTAACGAGAAGACCTGGCGCTACGTTAAGTTCGACCAGCCAGTTGAAATCGCTGACGACAAGTTAGACGATCTGCTTGAGCAGCGCTCCGGATATGGTCCTTTCACCTCGCGCTTGGCCTCCCGCGCCATCGATCTTGCTGTCGATCAAGCGGGTGCCGAAGGTCTGGCGCTCCACTACGACTTCCCGCGAGAGAATGTCCCCGAGTTCGTGCAGACATTTGCCACTTGGCTACAAGACGAGCATGGTATCGCTCCGAGCGACGAGATGCGTGTGGCGATGTATGCCCACGCGGCCAACGGCGGCATCAAGATCGACAGGACCGCGTACACGGGCGTTGAGGGCCTCTACGCCTGTGGCGAGGCAACAGGCGGCATGCACGGCGCCGACCGCATCGGAGGGCTGTCGAGCGCCAATGGCATCGTATTCGGACGCATCGCAGGCGCATCGGCAGCCCTTGCAGCGCAGAAAGAGCCTGAGACAGCCCTGAAAGCGGATATCGCCCTCCCACAGTACGGTATTGCTATAACAGATGCCGAACGCCTGACGCACGGCCTCAAACACACGATGAGCACCTATTGCATGATCAACCGCACCGAGACGGGTCTATCCGAGGCACTACACAAGCTTGAGGGCTTGAAGACGGAGGCGATGACTTTGAGCACGCAGAAAGCCCAGGACAGCGAAGTCGCAGCCCTCGCCCGCCTGCAATCGCAAATTAAGCTGGCAACCGAGATGGTCAAAGCCATGCGCAGACGGACCACAAGTATGGGTTCGCACTATCGAGCGGACTAAGCTGAGTACCCCTCTAGAGCAGAACACAACTTCTCGATATTAATGGGTCCCGTGAGCTCAAAGCGACACGGGGCCCATTCGTGTCCGCGCGGGCAAATATACTCATTCTGAATACGGAGTCGGCATAGTCCACGTAGACAAACGAACAGAAAGGAAGAGATATGGACAGCAGGGATATCGAGAAATGGCGTGTCGAACTTGACAGCTACGCCCATGTAGAAGGCGGCGTTGAGTATTGGCTCGCACGCGATTTAATGGAGCCCCTCGGATACACCCAATGGCGTAATTTTGAGACTGCGGTTAAGAGATCCATGGCATCGTGTGACACCAATAAAATGCCTGTTGCCGCCCATTTTGCTGAGGCCAGCAAAATGGTAGATGCCGGCATCGCCAAACGAGCCGTAAAAGACTACAAGCTGACACGCTACGCATGCTATTTAATCGCCCAAAACGGAGACCCAAACAAACCTGAAATCGCGCTCGCACAGGCGTACTTCGCCGTGCAGGCGGCCGCTGCGGCGCTTCGCGCCTTGCGCGCTGCGCTGGTAAATGCTTACGCATTTCCTCAGCTCCGCGCCCTTTCGGGTTCGACCCTATGTGAGGCCAACAAAAAAGCGACCAGCCGAAGCCAGTCGCTTTAACATGCTTTGGTGGGCCGTCAGGGGGTCGAACCCTGGACCTTGGGATTAAGAGTCCCCTGCTCTACCAACTGAGCTAACGACCCGATATCAACACGAAGCAAGAACTGGGGTGGGTAAAGGGACTCGAACCCTCGACCTACGGGACCACAACCCGTCGCTCTAGCCAACTGAGCTACACCCACCGTGTCCTGTGCGCTTCGCGCTCGACTATTATTGCAAGGAACGCCACGCGATGCAAGCCCCAATTTTCAAGAATTTTGAAAAGAGTTTTTCGAGCGCGTTTCGAGCAATTCCCACCGGTTCCATAGGAGTAAACTTGCCCCACTGCAAATCCTCGAAAGGACCGGCATGAAAGAACTCTCCAACCGCACGGCAACATTTACCGATTCGGTCATCCGCCGCATGACACGCATCTCCAATAAGTACGATGCCGTCAATCTCTCGCAGGGCTTCCCCGACTTCGATCCTCCGGCGCAGCTGCTCAACAGCCTGAGCACCATCGCCGCCGACCCCAAGCCGCTCTACCACCAGTACTCCATTACCTGGGGCTCCCAGGCCATGCGCGAGGCGCTCGCCGCCAAACAGGAGCACTTTATGGGCATGCCGATCGACCCCAACCAGAATATCGTGGTCACCTGCGGCTCCACCGAGGCCATGATGGCCGCCATGATGACGGTTACGAACCCCGGAGACAAGGTCGTCATCTTCTCGCCGTTCTACGAGAACTACGGCGCTGACACCATTCTCTCGGGTGCCGAGCCCATCTATGTACCGCTCAACCCGCCCACATTCGACTTTGACCGCGAGGCGCTCGAGGCTGCCTTCCGCGACAACGACCCCAAGGCCATCGTCCTGTGCAACCCTTCCAACCCCTGCGGCAAGGTCTTTACGCGCGAAGAGCTCACCTTTATCGCCGACCTGTGCAAAAAGTACGACGCGTACTGCATCACCGACGAAGTCTACGAGCACATCGTCTACGCGCCCCATGAGCACGTCTACATGGCCACGCTGCCCGGCATGTTCGAGCGAACCATCAGCTGCAGCTCGCTGTCTAAGACGTACTCCATCACCGGCTGGCGTCTGGGCTACACCATCGCCCCGGCCCAGATCACCGAGCGCATCAAGAAGGTCCACGACTTTCTCACCGTGGGTGCCGCCGCTCCCCTGCAGGAAGCCGTTGTCACCGCCCTCAACTTCGACGACAGCTATTACGATGAGGTCCTCGACCTCTACACCGCCAAACGCGACCTGTTCTGCCAGGGGCTCGATAGCATCGGTCTTGAGCATAACGTGCCGCAGGGCGCCTACTACGTCATGATGGACATCTCTGAGTTTGGCTATGACAGCGACCTCGACTTCTGCGAGGATCTCGCCTCCAAGGTGGGCGTGGGTGCCGTTCCCGGCTCAAGCTTCTTCCGCGAGCCCGTCAACCATCTGATTCGTTTCCACTTTGCCAAGCGGGACGAGACGCTTAACGCGGCACTGGAGAACCTCAAGTCGCTACGTGATAAAATCAAGCCGCGCGGGTAAGGACGGCCCGGCAACTAAAGCAACCAAAGAAGCCCCGCACCGCCCGCC
>WGSR01000178.1 GCA_014871545.1 Collinsella sp.
GCCTTCTACGAGCGAAACCTAACCATCAACGGCGCCGAAAGCGTGGAGCTCTAAATGCAGGCCGAAGACATGAAGGCCGAGCGCAAGATTGAGCTTATCGATCAGGGTTCGCAGCTGTTCGCCACTGCTTGCCGCGATTCAGGGGTCGACGTGTCCAAGGCGCGACCAACGAGCGATGAAGAACTCAAGCGTAACGCCTATTCGGACCGCTACGACGAGGAGACGGACTGGCTCTAATAAGCGGAGCGTCGAAAACACTAGGTGTATGTCTGAGATCACTTTGGCGAGAGTGTCGCAGACAGAACTACCGGTATGGCGTAAGCCACCTTGATCCCATTGCACCAAAAAGGAAACGCCGCAGGTTGAGCAAAAGTCAGCGAGAGCCCGCCGTTTGAGCCAATGTGCCGTGAAATGAAAAGGCGCTGACCTTCTGGTCGCGCCTTTGAAATTGAACGGCAGATTGGCCAAAGGGCGGGTTCGCAGCGTCGACCGGTCCGCCGTTCGTTAGAACGGCGGAACCCTAATGTTCGATCCAGCAGCGAAGCGTCTCGCCCGCCTGTAGATGACGCAGATTCTCCGCGGCGATGTCGACCACGTTGTTGAGCGTAGCCTCCAGGTGGAACCATCCGGAGACGTGCGGTGTGATGAGCATGTTGGGCGCATCCCACAGGGGGCTTGTCTCAGGCAGCGGCTCGGGGTCGGTGACGTCGACCGCGGCGCCGGCAAGATGTCCCGACTCCAGGGCGGCAACCAAATCGTCCGCAACCACGAGGTCGCCGCGGCCGCCGTTGGCAAAGAAAGCGCCTGGTTTCATCGCGGCGAAGAATTCGGCGTTCGCCAGACCGCGGGTCTCGGGTGTGCTGGGCATAAAGGTTGCGACGACGTCGGCCTCGGCCAGGCGCTCGGGCAGGGCGTCCATGCCGTCCATGTCCTCAAACACAATGGGGTAGACGAGCGGATGGCGCTTGATGCCGCGGACGTGCGCACCCATACTGCGGCAGAGCGTGGCGAAGTGGCCGCCGATATCGCCCGCGCCCAGCACCAGCACGTTGGCGTTTTTGAGCGAGGTGACCGGGCCCAAGTCCTCCCAGCGATGCTCGCGCTGCAAGTCGTGGTAGCCGGGCAGGCGCTTCATCATGGAAAGGACCATGGCAAACATATGCTCGCTCACGGCCTGGCCGTAGGCGCCTACCGAGCAGGAAAGCTTAGCATCGGCCGGCACGGTGCCGGCGGCCAAGTAATCGTCATAGCCAGCGGTCTGCAATTGCAACAGCTGGAGATGTTCGCATGCCGTGAGCATGTCAGGGTCGATGTTGCCCAAGATCACGTCGGCATCGGCGACCTGCTCGCGCGTGGCGGCGTCGGAGCTCGTGTAGATAAAGTCCTCGCCCGGAGCGCTCGACTCAAGAATTGTGCGATGACGGTCGTTGACGGGCAACAAAACCAGGATGTTCACAAGCAGTCCTCTCCGCTCGACCTGCCAAAAAGGGACAGGTTTATTTTGGCAGGTTTTATCAGGCAAAACGCTCAAACAAAAACGCCGGATGCAAGACGAGCGTGCCCGTCAGCATCCGGCGCATCCACGGCTACCAGCTCAGCAGCTCGTAGCCATCCTCGGTCACTACGAGCTGTACCTCGCACTGAGCCGAATCGCTACCGTCCTTGGTGCGAACGCACCAGCCATCGCCCTTGCTGATCTTGATGTCGGGCGCTCCGGCGTTGACCATGGGCTCGATGGTAAAGACCATGCCCGGGGCCATAATGGTGTCCACATCGGGCGCCTCGGTGGTAAAGCCCACAAACGGGTCCTCGTGGAACTCCTTACCGATGCCGTGCCCGCCGTACTCGCGCACAACGCTAAAGCCAGCGTCCTCGACCGTCTTTTGCACGGCCTCGGCCATAACGGACAGCGGCAGCCACGGCTTGACGGCGGCCAGACCCGCCTCCACGCTGGCACGGGTGACCTCGACCAGGCGCTGGCGCTCGGCAGAGACTTCGCCGATGCAGAACATGCGGCTCGAGTCGCTAAAGTAACCGTCCAGGATCGTGGAGCAGTCCACGTTGATGATGTCGCCCTCGTGCAGCACGTCCGTGTCGCAGGGGATACCGTGGCAGACCACGTCGTTGATCGAGGTGCACACGCTCTTGGGATAGCCCTCGTAGTTGAGGTCGGCCGGCGTGCCACCGTGCTCGACGGTGTAGTCGTAGATCATCTGGTCAATCTGGTTGGTGGTCATGCCCGCGGCGATGTGTTCGCCTACGTAATCGAGCACGCCCACGTTGATAGCGGCCGAGCGCTTGATGCCCTCGATATCGGTGGGCGTCTTGTAGAGCGTGCGGGGCAGGACCTCCCAGCCCTCTTCCCACAAGCGCTCGAGGCGCTCATCGAAGGTGCTATGGCATTTCTTATATTTTTTGCCGCTGCCGCACCAGCAAGCGTCGTTGCGGCCGGGCACGGGTCCTTTGTCATACATGGCTAACTTCCTTTCATTCGCAGCTAGTATAGCCCACCCACGCGTCCATAAAAGTTGCGGTGATATAGTTCCGATTTAAGCGGTTTAACAGCACAAATAGGAACTATATCACCGCAACTGATGGGGCGGGATGGCGGCACTAGCTGCTGCGTGGTTTTGCTAGTAGCTCACCTGGCAGGGAATGCCGAGGGCTTGGACACGCGCGGCAATGGCGTCGAGCACCCCGGGCGCCGCTTTAGCAAGGCCAGCGACCGGTGTCTCGCGCGCCACCGTGTAGATGGTCGCTTCCTGCGGACGAATGCGCTTGAGCGCCGCGAGCCAAGGGGCAACGTACTCCTCGCCGGTGTTGTCGATGGGCCTGCCCTGATACTCGCCGGTCAAAAAGATCGTCTGGATAATAACGTGACCGTCAAAGCTTGCGAACGTCTCGATCTGGTGCTCGACGTCGTAGGGGCCAACAGGCTGGTCGAGCAGCTGGATAAATGCCGGGTCGACCGTATCGAGCTTAAGAATGTTGTCGTCGACCATCATGAGCGCGTCGTGCACCTCGGGGCGATCGGCGCGCGTGCCGTTGGAGAGCACGGCGATCTTGGTGTTTGGGGCAAGTTCGTCGCGCAGTGCGACGGCACCGGCGATGGCCTGCGGAAACTCCGGCGCGGCGGTGGGCTCGCCGTTGCCTGCGAAGGTGATCACATCGGGGAGCTCGCCCTCGGCTGCCATCTCGCGCAGCTTTGCCTCGAGCGCGTCGAGTACCACGGCAGCCGTGTTATACGGCTCATGGCAGGGGCGCTCGGCGTTGAGGCCGTTCTCGCAGTAGATGCAGTCGAACGTGCAGATTTTGCCGCTGGCGGGCATCATGTTGACGCCGAGCGAGAGGCCAAGGCGACGGCTGCGAACGGGTCCAAAGATGGGGCTGGCATTCAAAAACGTAGACATAGGCATATGCTCCTCAAGACAATTGTGCCTAAGCATAGCATCGGCTCCAAAGCAAGGTGCGGGCTCTTGCTTTACTAGTTTCGTTTTTTCACGTCGCTCATGATGCCGTGCCATGAAAAGCCTCGGGTCGGGTACAGTTAATCTGTTAACAAGGCGTAAGGCAATGCGGGTCCATCCAACCGTAC
>WGSR01000179.1 GCA_014871545.1 Collinsella sp.
TTTGTGCTGGTGCCGCTCGAGGACTTGATGCACGACCCGGCGCGGTTCTTCCGCTACAACGGCGTCGAGGTCAAGGAGCCCGAGGACCGCGTGGGCCATATCGTGGGCGAATTGGGGCGTATGTAGATGATCGAGATGAACGCTGTTGCCGCCGGTACCGAGCTTGACGCCGCGCGCAACGCGGGCCGCGAGGGTGTGTCCGCGGGCTGGTGCGCTTGGAGCGCGGGCGAGGCGTCGTTGACGTTTTCGCTGGTCGTGCGTCCGGATGTGAACATGCATGCCTTCCACGGCCTGCCGTTTGTGGCTGCGATGGGCATGATGGACGCGCTCGTGGGCACGGCTTCGACGCCGGGGTTGGGCCTTGCCGGTAAGGTGGGTATCCAGTGGCCGAGCGATATCGTGTGCGGTACGCCTGCGTTTGAGACGTCGCTCGCGCGTGTTGCCGTGAACGGCGGTGCCGGTGCTGCGGGCATGTTCGGTGCCGTGACGGTGGATATTGAGCGTTCGGCGCTGGGCGAGCTTGGTGTGGACGTGGCTGACGAAGCGCTGGTCGAGGAGTTGGCCGCCGCCGTGCTGACCCGTGTGGACACCTGGGCGGTTGTTGCCAACACGCCGCAGGGCGCTGCCGGTCCGCTGGCCCCCGTGTTGGGCGAGTACTTCGACATGGTGCCGCTGCTGGGCCGCCAAGTTGCGGCGGTGTCGCCCAACGGCTTGCCGCTTGCGGTCGGTGTGTTTGCGGGCCTGGACATCTGGGGTCGCGCGACCATTAAGACCGATGCCGGCGAGCAGGAGTTTCCGCCCGAGGCCGTGCGCATTCGCGGGCTGTAGCGCGGGGCGTTCGCGCCCAAAGATAGACATGACAACAAGACCCTCCTCGGCCTGTGCCGGGGAGGGTTTCGCCTATCTGGGGAATGGGTTGCCAGCGCCCTATTCCTCAAAACTGAAAAATTTTCGTTTTTGAGGAATAGGATTAAGGCAGCTCGGTCTTTCGCGAGGTATATTCGCTATAGAGCCTATTCCTCAAAACTGAAAATTTTTCAATTTTGAGGAATAGCGATAAAAGACCGCGAGGAGGCCCCAATGAAACTCATCAATAGAACGTCATATATGGACACGTTGACGAGCCTTATTGGCGTGCCGGACATCAAGGTCATCACGGGCATCCGTCGTAGCGGTAAATCAAAATTGCTCGAGGCCCTCCGCGATTACGTGGAGGCAAATCTGTCCAATTCGAATGTCATCCATATCAACTACAACCTCGATGAGTTCGAGAATCTGCTCGAGTATCACGCGCTGCTCGCCTATGTAAAAGAGCATCGAGTGTCCGGCAAACAAAACTTTCTGCTTATCGATGAAGTTCAGATGTGCGACGGTTTTGAGCATGCGATCAACAGCCTCCACGCATCCGAGCAGTACGACATATTCATTACCGGATCGAATGCCTTTTTGCTGTCGAGCGATCTGTCGACGCTCTTTACGGGGCGTACGTTTGAGATCGAGGTTTTCCCATTCTCGTTTGAGGAGTATCGACTCTATGGCGACGAGGGCGAGGTCGACCGCGACTTCGATGAGTACGCGAGAACCGGCGGTATGTCCGGCTCCTACCCTTATTCACTGCAGGAGCAGCGTTATCAATATCTCTCCAATGTCTTCAAAACGCTCATCGTGAGAGATATCGTGCAGCGGCATAACGTGAGAAACGAATCGGCGCTGCTGCGCATTGCCGATTACATGATGGACAACGTATCCAACATAACGTCGGCACGTAACATTACGGATATTTTGAACGCGGATGGGCTAAAGATAACGAACAAGACGGTCGGCACGTACATGGGGTACCTGTGCGATGCGTTTGCCTTCTATAAAGTTCGTCGGTACGACATCCGCGGCAAAAAATACCTTAAGAGCGGCGAGAAGTATTACCTGGCAGACCACGCGTTCAAATACGCGCTGCTCGGTACACGTGATATGGATTGGGGACGCGTATACGAGAACATGGTGGCAATCGAGCTGCTGCGCCGCGGATACGAGGTATACGTCGGCGTGCTCTATAAAAAGGAAATAGACTTTGTAGCAATCAAGCGAAGCGAGAAGCTCTACATTCAGGTGAGCGACGACATCAGCTCGGATAAGACATTTGAACGCGAGATTTCACCACTGCTGAGCATTGGCGACGCGTACCCCAAGATGATTCTCGCCCGCACGCATCACGAGGCCACGGACCGCAATGGGGTGCAGATCGTGGACCTGGCGAGGTGGCTGTGCGACGAGGCCTAGCAGAAAGCCCTATTCCTCAAAACTGAAAATCTTTCGATTTTGAGGAATAGGGCCGATGCGTTGCCTAGTTCGCCGCTCGCGCTCGTGCTCGACTTAAGCCCCTGTCCTATCCCAGCTCCTGCATGCGGCGGTAGATTTCGCAGATACCCTTGATGGTGAGCTGTCCGTCGACCACGTCGAAGGCATCGGTCGAATCGGCGACGATGCTGGCGAGACCGCCCGTGGCGATAACGGTGGCATCCTCGCGGCCCAGCTCGCGCTTCATGCGCGCGACCAGGCCCTCAGCCATGGCGGCGGCGCCCGTTACGGCGCCGACCTTGATGCACTCCTCGGTATCGCGGCCGATGGCGTGCTCGGGCGCCTCGAGCGGCACGCTGGCGAGCTTGGCGGCACGGGCGGCAAGCGCGTCCATGGAGATGCGAATGCCCGGCGCGATCGCTCCGCCAATGTAATAACCGTCCTCATCGATGACGTCGATATTGGTCGCGGTGCCAAAGTCCACCACGATCGCCGGCGCGCCATAGAAGGTCTCGGCAGCGACGGCGTTGGCGATGCGGTCGGCACCAACGGCCTGGGGGCGCGCCGCCCGCAGCTTGGTTACGGCGGCCGTCTGCGGCCCGATGACGATGGCGTCCGCGGCAATGCGGTCGGCCACGGCGTGCCACTCGCGCGAGAGCTGCGGCACCACGCCCGCAAAGGCGATCGCGTCGACCGCATCGAGCGAAAGGCCGTACATCTTAAAGAAACCCATCAGGCGCACATGGATCTCGTCGGCGGTATAGGAGCGGTCGGTGGGCATGCGCCACGACTGCACCAGCTCGTCTCCGTCAAACAGGCCCATGGCCGTCTGCGTGTTTCCCATATCGATAGCGAGCAGCATGTCTACTCCCGGTGTCGGCATAAAAGGACGCGCACCATTGTATACGTGCCGTCGACGGCGCTCGGCTGCGATTCGTTTACGGTGATAGGGGCTGAGGGGTTTAAATATGAAGGAATTATGCTCTACGAGATTTTCCTTGCCGTTTACCGAACTCCCGCGTAATATTCTTTCTTGCGCACATGAGGCGCCCAGACATTGCGGGGTGGAGCAGTCTGGTAGCTCGCCGGGCTCATAACCCGGAGGTCGTAGGTTCAAATCCTGCCCCCGCGACCAAGAACTTGCAGCTCGTCGGCCTAGCCGGCGAGCTTTTTTGTTATTTCGGGACCGTGTTTTCGGTCCAATTCTCGGCCTCTCAAACAAAATCTCGATCTGTAACATCTAGACCCGATTTGGGCGGCTAGGTGTTACAGATCGAGATATACCGGTGGGTTGGG
>WGSR01000018.1 GCA_014871545.1 Collinsella sp.
CCAGGAGCTTGAGCATGGACATCTGCATCTCGGCGTTGTGGATACGCATACCGCCACCGCCGGCCTCAAAGCCGTCCATGACAAAGTCGTAGGTGCACGAACCGGCTGCCAGGGGATCGGCCTCGATCTTGGCGATGTCGGTCTCGGTCGGCAGGGTAAAGGGCTGGTGCTCGGCAGCATAGGCCTTGCGATCCTCGTCCCAATGGAACAGCGGGAAGTTGACGACCCACAGGAAGTCGTGACCCTCGCGCTTGATCTCGAGCGCGTTGGCCATGTGCGAACGCATGCCGCCCAGGATCTCGTCAGAGAGCAGGCGCGGGCCGGCGGCGAACATCACAAGGTCGCCGGGCTCGACGTCCATGCGCTCGCGCAGAGCCGCCATCTCCTCGTCCGAGAAGAACTTGACGATGGGGCTGTTGATGGAGCCATCCTCGCGGAAGGCGATCCATGCCAGGCCCTTGGCGCCAAACGTGGAAGCCACGCCGGCGAGCTTATCGATCTTGGCACGTGCCCAGGCACCGGCGCCCTTGGCGTTAATGGCCTTGACGGCAGAGCCCTCCTCGTTTGCGGCAGTCGCAAAGACCTTGAACTTGGAGTTGGCAAAGATGTCGGTCAGGTCGACCAGATGCATGCCATAGCGGGTATCGGGCTTGTCGGAGCCATAGGTGTCCATGGCCTCCCAGTAGTCCATGCGACGCAGCGGCGTGGGCATCTCGACGCCCATGCGGCCGAAGGCGTCGGCCAGGACCTCCTCGAGCGCGCTCATGACGTCATTCTGGTCCACGAAGGACATCTCGATATCGACCTGGGTGAACTCGGGCTGACGGTCGGCACGCAGGTCCTCGTCGCGGAAGCACTTGGCAACCTGGTAGTAGCGCTCGACGCCACCGACCATGAGCAGCTGCTTCAGGAGCTGCGGGGACTGCGGCAGGGCGTAGAAGTTGCCCGGCTGAATACGGCTGGGGACGATGAAGTCACGGGCGCCCTCGGGCGTGGACTTAAACAGGGAGGGCGTCTCGACCTCCATGAACTCACGGTTGTGCAGCGCCTCGCGAATGGCAAAGGTGAAGTCGGAGCGCAGCTTGAGGTTGGCCATCATCTCGGGACGGCGGAGATCCAGATAGCGATAGCGCAGACGGGTGTCCTCGCTGGTCTCGATGCCGTCCTCGATCTGGAACGGCGGGGTGACGGACGTGTTGAGCACCTCGGCGTGGTCGGTCAGGACCTCGATCTCGCCGGTCGCGAGCTTGGTGTTGGTGGTCTCCTCGCCACGGGCGCGCACGACGCCGTGGATCTTGATGGGCCACTCGGGACGCATGGTCTCGGCGATCTTAAAGGCATCGCCATCGGAGTGCTCGGGGTCGAAGGTGAGCTGCGTGATGCCCTCGCGGTCGCGAAGGTCGCAGAAGATAAGGCCGCCGTGGTCGCGGCGACGGCTCACCCAACCGGTGAGGGTGACCTCTTCGCCCACGTTCTCGAAGCGAAGCTCGCCGCAGGTACGGGTGTGCATGGAATGCTCATCGATGGGACGGGTCTGGCTCATACCAGTGATCCTCCTTTATGGATCTGTGCCGCCCCGTGTCGTTCCGGGCGGCGTCGTACAGATTTGCCCAGCCTGCGTAAACCGCGCAGCCGGACATGGCGTTCTATCTTATCGCACCCACGTCGATGTACCGCGAAAAAGTAACTCTTGCCCAAAGACTTGACGGAGACGAAACAATTGACGCACCGCGGCCGTCGCCCAGGCGCGCCGCGTGCGACAATGTGCCCCAATACAACTGCACTCGGAAAGGCCCACCATGACTGCACGCCTCATCGTTATGGATATCGACTCCACGCTCATCAACCAGGAGGTCATCGACCTGTTGGGCGAGGAGGCCGGCGTAGGCGAGCAAGTGGCGAAGATCACCGAGCGCGCCATGCGCGGCGAGCTCGACTTTAAGCAGGCGCTCGAGGAACGCGTGGGGCTGCTTGCCGGCTTGGACGAGAGTGTGTTCGAGCGCACCTTTGAGCGCGTGACGTTTACCCCCGGCGCGTTAGAGCTTGTGCGCTCGGCACACAGCAAGGGCTGGAAGGTCGGCGTGGTAAGCGGCGGCTTCCACGAGGTCGCTGACAAGATCGTAACCGCCGCGGGCATCGATTTTTGCCTGGCCAACCGCCTGGAAGTCATGGACGGCAAGCTCACCGGTAAGTTGGCTGCCAACATTGTGACCAAGGAGTCCAAGCTCATCCAGCTGCTGGACTGGGCAGTTGAGTGCGGTGTCGACATGGCCCATACCGTGGCAATCGGCGACGGCGCCAACGACATCCCCATGATCCAGGCCGCGGGCACTGGCATCGCGTTTTGCGCCAAGCCCAAGACGCGCGAGGCAGCCCCGTTTGCCATCGACGAGCGCAACCTGATGCTCGCCATGGACATCATCCTGCGCGACTAGCCGATCTGTCTAACAATTGAATCAGTCTGTCCTATAGTTTCCGAACAATTTTGTCTTAGTGTTCGGAAAAACACCCTTTGAGTGCTAGACTTTGCGCCGTCGAAGGGAACATATATGGATAAGCGAGATCTAGAGCAGCTACTGAGCGATGTTGCCGGCGGATCAGTCACCCCTGCCGACGCCCTCACACGCATCCAGACGGCTCCGACCGCCGATTTAGGCTTTGCGCAGCTCGATCTTTCGCGCGGAGTGCGCCAGGGAGCCGGCGAGGTTGTCTACGGTGCCGGTAAAACCGCCGAGCAAATTGCCGCCATTATCGAAGCGCTGCGCGATGCCGGCCAGGAGCGCATCCTGGTCACGCGCCTGGATGCCGAAAAGGCAGCCCGCACCTCGGAGCTCCTCGGCAACGGCATCGACCTGGGATATGTCCCGGACGCGCAGCTCGCCCTCGTGGGCGGCAAGCCCTCCCCTACCGGCAACGGACGCATCGTCGTCGCCTGCGCCGGCACGAGCGACCTGCCCGTCGCCGAGGAAGCCGCGTTGACGGCCGAGTTCTATGGCAACGAGGTCGACCGCCTCTACGACGTAGGCGTCGCCGGCCTGCACCGCCTACTCGCGCATGCCGAGGAACTTGCCCAGGCACAGGTGGTCATCGCCATCGCCGGCATGGAGGGCGCGTTGGCGAGCGTTATCGGCGGCCTGGTGAGCTGTCCGGTCATCGCCGTTCCCACCAGCGTGGGCTACGGCGCAAGTTTTGGTGGCGTAGCCGCACTGCTCGCCATGCTCAACTCCTGTGCCAGCGGCGTATCGGTCGTCAATATCGACAACGGCTTTGGCGCCGCTTACCAGGCAAGTCTTATCAATCATCTGAGCGCCGGCACACCCCGCGCCCGCTAAGGAGCATTCCATGTCCAATCATCAGCACACGCTTATCATCGACGGCACCTCGGGCATCAGCGGCGATATGACCGTCGCGGCCCTGCTCGACCTGGGCGCCAGCGAGGAGCACCTGCGCGAACAGCTCGCCACACTGCCGGTCGACGGCTTTACGATCGCCGTCACGCGCGTAAACAAGCATGGCATCGACGCCTGCGATTTCGACGTTCAGCTGGCAGAAGAGCTCGAGAACCACGACCACGACATGGCATGGCTCTACGGCAACGAAGCAGCTGCCGAGCACACGCACGAGCACGAGCACCACCATCATGACCATGACGAGCATGAGCACTGCCATGAGCATGATCATGAGACCCACGGCCATGGCCACGAGGGTCACCATCACGCCCACCACCATCACCACCGTTCTTTGGCGGACGTCACCGCCATCATCGACGGCTCGCAGTTAAGCGATGGCGCCAAGCGTCGTGCGCACGCCATCTTTACCGCGCTCGCCGCCTCCGAGGCCAAGGCCCACGGCAAAACGCCCGAGACCGTCATGTTCCACGAGGTAGGCGCCGTCGATTCCATCGTCGACGTCTGCTCTGTCGCCATCTGCCTCGATGACCTGGGCATCGAGGATATTGTCGTCGAGTCGCTCTCCGAGGGCCACGGCACCATCCACTGTGCCCACGGCCTCATGCCCATTCCCGTCCCCGCTGTCGTCAACCTGTGCCAGGCGGGCAATATCGCCCTCACGCCTGCACCGGTCGCCGGCGAGCTCGTGACGCCCACGGGCGCCGCCATCGTCACCGCGCTGCGTACGTCCGACCAACTGCCCTCACGCTACCGCATCGAAGCCGTCGGCTACGGCGCTGGCAAGCGCCCCTACGAGGGTTGCTCCGGTACGCTCCGCTGCCTGCTCGTTCACGCGGACGCATAGCCATGGATGCCCGCAAGGCAAAAAGCCGCGCTGCCATCGTTTCGGCGTTCTCCGAGCTGCTGCGCGAAGAGGACTACGGCAAGATCACCGTCGGCGACATCATCGCGCGCGCCCACGTAGGCCGCGCGACATTCTACGGCCTCTTTAAGAGCAAAGACGACCTACTGTCCGAGCTCGTGAGCGACATCTGCACCCACGCCCTCGACGACGATGGTACGCCGCTCGACGACCCACTCGTGCAAGTCGAGCATATCCTCAACAACCTCTGGGAACGCCGTCAGGGCGTTCGAGCCCTCGTAGCCGGCGCCGGCTCACGCGTCTTCGCCGACTGCCTCCGCAAGACCATCATGTCGCGCGCAGCCGAAACCGTCCCCGTCGACCCCGCAGGCCCCGCCGCCACCATGGACCGCAGCTTCTTACTACACCACATAGCCTCAAGCTTCGTAGGAATGGTCCAATGGTGGGCCTGGCACAACTTCCAAGCAGCCAAAGCCGACGTAGCCAAAGACTACCTATCAGCCATTAAGCCTCTCTTCAACTGAGTAAACCCCTCATCCCAAAGTTCCGACCTCATCTCAAAGCGCCGCCCCAACCCAAAGCACAATCCATCCCAAAGTGTCGACAGAAGCCCAACGCCCCTACCAGCAACAAGCCCCTCCCATCCAAATTCAGATATATATTGGGTTGCTTGTACGAACGCAACAAAGATCCCGCAGCTGTCCGCATGGGGTAACTTCCCAGCGCATTCCGCAGGACGCAAAAAGGCTCGCCGCACGAAGTGCGCAGCGAGCCTTTTTGCATGTCCGAGGACGCGCTGGGAAGTTACCCCATGCGGCCAGCGGACAACTATGTAGCCTCAGACTAGAACATGCCCAAGAAACCGTGCACAAACAGCGCGGCCAGAGCGGCACCGATAAACGGAGCGATGCCAGGAACAAGCAGGCCGTACTTCCAGTTGTTGTCGGCCTTGTTCTTAATCGGCAGAATCTGATAGGCCATGCGAGGACCAAGGTCACGAGCCTGGTTCATGGCGAAGCCGGTGATGCCGCCCATGCCCATGCCAACGGCCCAAACGATCAGGCCGACGCAGATAGCGAGCATCAGAACGTTCTCACCAGCACGGCTAGCGGCAGCAAGGATGGCGCTGATGAACACGAAGGTGCAGATAGCCTCGCAGAAGAAGTTGCGAGCATAGTTCGTGCCCTCGGTGGTGGGGTTGGTCGAGAAGATGTTGCGCTGGGCAATGGGGTCGACGACGCCCTCGGAAGCCTTGAACTCATCGGCATACATAAGCCAAGCGATTACAGCGCCCACAAAGCCGCCGAGCATATCGGCAATCATGAAGGGGATGCAGCTGCTCCACGGCACCAGGCCTACGATGCACTGGGCAAGCACCATGGCGGGGTTCATGCACACGGCGCCGCCAAAGACAAACAGGCAGACCGAGATGCCAAAAGACCAGGTGGTGATGGCAAACATGTGACCGGAGCCCTGATACTTGGTGCCCTTGAGCACGGTATCGCAGTGTACGCCCACGCCAAAGATGATCATGAGGGCCGTTGCGCCGAATTCGCAGAGGAGTTTGGTAAGCATAAAACCTTATCTTTCTTGTCGGTTATAAACGATTCGTTTAGGCCGCGTACTAGTGCTGAGCGACGACAACGCCCAGGCCATCGGGAATGACGGCCACCTTGGCATCGGCACCCTTCATCTCAAAGGCGAGCTTGAGCGCCTCATCGAGGGTGTTGACCGGCGTCATGTGCATATCCTTGATCATCTGGTGATCGCACAGGTCGGTGACCATGATCACAGGGTGATGCGCCAGGATGCGGGCAAAGATCTGGCTCGTCCACTGGTCGGGCAGGGTCTCGTCCTTAGGACGGTCGATGCAGGCACGCTCAAACTCCGCCGGATCGTTGTCGGCGATGTTGTGATAGAAGCCCTCGCCACCGTGACCGTCGGCACAGCCGGCGACGTCGATGATCACACCGCCCTCGGGAAGCGTAGCCTCGGCAGAGCACATGCCCTTCACGGCCTGGTAGATGTTCTGGTCGAGCGGGTAGCCGCCGTTAGTGGTGATGGCAATCTCGCACTCAACGGGCTCAACGCCGGCAAGGCTCTTCACGAACTCACAGCCGGCCTCGTGCGCCTTGTGAATGTCGCCGGCAAAGGAGCCGATGACCTCGTGCTTGCCGTTGAGCACCACGTTAAGCACAAAGGCAAGGTGAGCCATCTCGGCAGCGGCAAACATGTCCTCGCTCACGTGGTTGTGGCACAGGTTGCCGGCACGCGAGTGGGAATCATTCACAAACTGACCGTTGTGGTTGTACATGATGGTCTTGTAGCTGGCGATGCCAGGCAGGACGGACTTGCGGCTACCAGAGAAACCGGCAAAGAAGTGCGGCTCAATAAAGCCCTCGGCAAGCAGCAGATCACAATCGGCGGCAATCTTGTTGATGATGCACTCGCCACCAGAAGGTAGGGTGCCAATCTTTTTCATCATGCTGTCGTCAGTCGCGACGTGCATAACGATTTCCTCGTTGGCAACAATCTCCTCGCCATACTTGTTGACGAGTTCCTCGTGCGTCGACGGACGGTGCATACCCGTAGCAACCAAAATACGCACTCGAGCCTCGGGCGCAGCGGAATGGATGTGATGCAGCAGAATAGGCATCGTCACACGCGAGGGAACGGGGCGCGTATGATCGGAGCTAATAATGACGATATCCTTCTTGCCAGCACAAAGCTCCTCGAGCGAAGGCGAACCATAAGGGTTGGCAAGCGACTCCTCTACCAGCTCTTCCTGAGATTTCGTGGTCTTAAACTCGTTTTGATGACCTTCCATCACACCCGCGAAATTCTTATCCTCGAGCTCCAGATGCAACGTCTTGTGGTCAAACGGTAGTTCACATTCAAACAATGACGAGCGCCCTCTTCCTTTCAACTGACACACTAGATAAACCGTTGGAAGGATACGCCGCTCACCGAAAAACACCACCGTCCACCGACCCATTAACACAACGTTCATATTTGACCCACAACAAAACGGCCGCGACCCCAAACGGGACCGCAGCCGCCTGTCAAAGACACTATAGACAGGATGATTTACGCAGCGCCGAGGCAAACATCTAGTCCGAGACGTACGCACGTAAGCCATTTTGCATAAATTCGTTAATTAATTGCATAAGATGGCGCATGGATTTCTGGCCATAACTGGGTAGTACCCTCCGGAGCGTGCATTTTTGCGAGTATTCAGCATCGCGGGATAAGATTTTGGTGCCAAAAATCTTTCAAAAGGTAGATAGTCCTCATGACTCGACCCATCTGGATAGCATGCGGCGAGAAACCAGCCATATATGATCGTCGCCAAAGCCCAATCGTCGTGCAAAAGCATCAACAAAGGCAGCGAAAGCCGGCTATGGCCTTATGCATCAATCTTTGGCTGCTGAAAACTCCGTTTTTTGCACGTCGCCCCAAGCACCACCCTCACCCAGCGGCTGATCCGCCGAAGACCGGACATCGCAGGGCCCGCCATTAGTTTACTTTTAGGCACACTCCGCAGGACGCAAGAAGCCCTCGCCGCACTCCACGCTATGCGCGAAGCGCGCCTTATTCCCTTCAGCTTTAATCCCAGAAGACCGAGGACGAAGGGGCCCGATGGGTTTCCCTCTGAATGCATTCCGCAGCACGAAGCCCCCCTATCCACAGCTCCGAAGGAGCAGGATAAGGGGGCTTCAAGTGCGAGGACGCATTCAGAGGGAAACCCATCGGGTCCCGGTGAGAGCCACAGGGCTATCGATTACCCCGTGTTCTGCAGTCCTGCCGAGACGCCGGTCACAGTCGAAAGAATCAGGCTCATGTACTCGGCCTTCTTCTCCTCGGCCATCTCGTCCTGGTTCATACGCACCTCGCGAAGGGCGCGGACCTGGGCGATGGACAGGGCGTCGACGTAGGGGTTACGCACGCGAACGGCGCAGCCGAGCACGCGACGACGCTGCAGCGGCCATTCATCACCGACGATGGCAAGGACCCACTTACGGGTGAGCTGCATCTCGGTAAAGACCTTCTTGGACAGATCATCGCGGTCGCCCAGATGCAGATACATCTTGGCGATGCGCTGATCGGTCTTAGCAATCGACATCTCGATGTTGTCGATAAAGGTGCGGAAGAACGGCCACTCCTGGTAGGCAGCCTTGAGCTGGTCAAGATCGCCAAGCTGCTCGCAGGCGGTGCCCAGACCGTACCAAGCGGCCAGGTTAATGCGCGCCTGGCTCCAGCTGAAGATCCACGGGATGGTACGCAGGTCATCGAGCGACTTGGCGCCCAGACCGCGCTTGGCGGGACGCGAGCCGATCGGCAGCAGACCGACCTCGGTCAGCGGCGTCACGGTCGAGAACCACGGTGTAAAGTCCTCGGTGTTCAGCAGGTCCAGATAGCGTTCGTGGCTTGCAGTGTTGAGCTTCTCGGCCATATCCCAGAACTTCTGCGTGGTCTCGGTGTTGGTCTTCTCGACACTCGGGGCCGACTGCAAAAGCGTTGCGGCGGCAACGGACTCAACATGGCGCTGAGCCAGCGTGCGGTTGCCGTAACGGGCAAAGATGACTTCGCCCTGCTCGGTAAGCTTAAAGAAGCAGTTGACCGAACCCTTGGGCTGCGCCAGCACGGCCTTGTTGGCCGGGCCGCCGCCACGGCCCACGGCACCGCCGCGACCGTGCATGAGCACCAGGTCGATATCGTTCTTCTCTGCCCACTTGGCGATGCGCTCCTGCGCGGAGTGCAGCGCGAGCATGGCCGTGGTAGGACCGGCATCCTTGGAAGAATCGGAATAGCCCAGCATGACCTCCATGCGGCGGTTGGTCTGGGCAAGGCGCTTTTGCACCACGGGCAGCGTAAGCATCTGATCGAGCACGTCGACGCAGCCCTCGAGGTCCTCGAGCTGCTCGAACAACGGGATCACGTCGAGCTCGGGGACATCCTCCTCGTGTGCAAAGGACAGGTGCGCCAGCTCAAAGACGTCGGCCACATGCTGAGCGCTCTTGGTAAACGAGATGATGTAGCGGTGCGCCATCTTCTTGCCGTAGCGCTTTTGGATGGAGCCGATAGCGCGGAAGGTATCGATGACCTCGCGCGTCATGGGCTGCAGGTCGCCATGGATACCGTTCTCGTGGATATCCTTAAGGGCGCGGGCATGCACCACGGAGTGCTGACGGAACTCCATCTCGACCATATGGAAGCCGAAGGACTCGACCTGCCAGATGATGGTTTGGACCGGGCCGTAGGCAGCACGGACGGCACCGCAGGCGGCCAGCGAACGCTGGACGACGCGCAGGTCATCCAGGAACTCGTCGGCGCTGTGGTACATGGTGTCGGTGATACGACGGACGGTGGCGTTCAGGCGGTCGGCCATGACGAGCATGACGGCGCGATGCGGCTCGTGCTCGGAGATCAGCTCGGCGCGGGCCGTGTAACGAGGGCTCATCTCGACCTGATGGTTCCACAGGTTAATGAGCTCGGCCGACGGCTTGCTGTAGGTAGCCTCGAGCGTGAGGTTGCGGCCGATGTGGCGGCACTTGTCCTCGAGCTTGAGCACCATGTGCGTAAAGTACTTGGCGGCGACCTCACGGCTCACCTTGGCGGTGACGTTGGGGTTACCGTCGCGGTCGGAACCGATCCAGCTGCCGGGATGGAAGAACGCCGGGCACAGCGGCGGCACAGTACCGGCCTTGTCGCCCAGCACCCAATCGTCAAAACGACGATAGATAACGGGGATAACGTCGAACAGCGTGTTATCGAAGATGTCGATGATGGTATCGGCTTCCTCGACCGGCGTGGGCTTCTTGAGCGCGATGGGACTCGTACGCACCAGGGCGTCGATCTCCTGCAGCATATGGCGCTCGTTCTCCACCAGGTCGGAACCGCCCAGACGCGGACGCTCCTCCAGCAGGTTGGAGATACGGCGGATCTTGCCCTCGACGGCCTTACGACGGGCCTCGGTGGGATGTGCGGTAAAGACAGGGTGGAACTCGAGCTTGTCGAGCAGCTCGTTGGCACCCTCGACACCCAGCTCATTCACCAGCTGGTGATAGGCAACGGTAAGCTCGTTGGCAGGATCGACCTCGGTATCGGTCGACGCACCGGCCTCGCGCTCGCGCAGCTGCGCCACACGGTAGTTCTCCTCCGACAGGTTTGCCAGATGGAAAAAGCTCGTAAAGGCGCGAACGATGACCTGCTGCTTATCGAGCGGCAGGCTGTCGATCAAATCGACGACCTCACGAAATGCCACGGCAGTGGGCTCGTCGGCGGTGGGCACGCCCTGCTCGTCGACGGCTTCGTCGGCAGCGCAGGTACCGGGGTTGCCGGCATTGACCACAATCTCGGCTGTCAAAATCTTGTCGAACAGGTCCGCGATCTCGGGATCATACTCGCTAAGCACACGGCGCTCCAGGCGCAAGAACAGCGCCAGATTGTCGCGCAGCTCCTCGGGGATCTCGATCTCGGCGAGACGCTCCCTGGACTCGGCATTCGAGCCGATTCGGTTAACGAGGCGGTTGACCACGGCAGCGACGCGCGCCGCGGCTTCGGGTACAGACTGGTTGCTTAGGTTCTCAGCCACGTTTCCTCCCATTCCTCCTTCTATGCACGTAACATGCGGTATTCATTATAGGCGCTTGAGAAATACTTTCGACACTGATTGCGCTTTACCACACAAAAGTATTTTCTGCATTGCAAAGGTTTTTGCCCTAAATGGTCGTATTTCTCGGTGGGCGGCATACGTAAACGGGGGCATTCCGCATAAAAGCGAAACACCCCCGTAACAATCGCTCTCCATGAGCAGGGCACGTTAGCAGGCCCGAAGCTCAAAAAGATGCGCTACAGGCGCTCGCGAACCGCCTCGACGACGTTGTCCAGATCGGCGAGCACCTCGTCATGGCTCTGCATGTCGCGCACTTTGACCTTGCCGGTGGCAAGCTCGTCGCCACCCAGGACCAAGATGAGCTTGGCGCCTACCTTATCGGCTTGCTTAAACTGGGCCTTGAGCGAACGACCCTGATAGTCGGCCTCGGTCACGATACCTGCGGCGCGAAGCTCCTGCGTAATGGCAAAGACGTTCTGACGCAGCTCCTTGCCGGCGTTGGCGACATAGACGCACGGGGCCTCATCGGCACCCAAATCGCTGCCAAAGGCCTGCAGGGCCAGCAGGGCGCGCTCAAAACCGACAGCAAAGCCGACGCCCGCCGTGGGCTTGCCACCCTCGAGCTCGACCAGGCCATCGTAGCGGCCGCCGCCGCCGATGGAGCCGACGCCGGCGCCAGGGGCCTCGACCTCAAAGACAGTACGGGTGTAGTAGTCCAGGCCGCGCACCAAGGTGGGATCCTCGACATACTCGATACCGGCGGCATCCAGATAGCGCTTGACCTGCTCGTAGTGCTCGCGGCACTCATCGCACAGGTTGTCACCCATCAGCGGAGCCTCGGCCATGATCTCGCGGCAGTGGTCGTTCTTGCAGTCAAAGGCACGCAGCGGGTTGAGCTCGGCGCGCTCGCGGCACTCATCGCACATCTCGTCTGCGTGATCGAGGATAAACTGCTTGACTTGCTCGCGGTAAGCCGGACGGCACTGAGCGTCGCCCATCGAGTTAATGAGCAGACGAAGCTTGGAAAGATCGAAGCCCAGGCGCTTGTAAAACTCCATGAGCATGATGATGCACTCGGCGTCTGCCGCCGGATCGGGAGCGCCGAGCCACTCGATGCCCACCTGGTGGAACTGGCGCAGGCGGCCCTTCTGGGGACGCTCGCCGCGGAACATGGCCTCGGCGTAGTACGCCTTAAACGGCGTGGAGCCCTGGGGCACCAGATTGTTCTCGACGACAGCGCGCACCACGCCGGCCGTGCCCTCGGGGCGAAGCGCCAGGCGCTGCTTGGGCTTGAGTTTGGTGTCGGTGCCCTCGGTAAAGACGCGCTCCAGGTTGGCACCGCTGAACACGCGGAACATTTCCTTGCGCACGACGTCGGTCGACTGGCCGATACCGTGGACAAACACGTCCACCTGCTCGATCGCGGGCGTCTCGATGGGTTTAAAACCAAACGGCTCGAACACGCCGGCCGCAATCTGCTGCATCTTTTGCCAGGCGCGCATCTCGGCGCCGATAAGGTCGCGGGTTCCCTCCGCCTTCTGTGCCTGCATGGGCAAACACCTTTCTTTTGTATCGCGTCATAGGTAACGGTTATTATACGGCACAAACACAAACAGCGGTGGCGCGTCTGACCGAACGAGGGTATGGGGACTCGTTCGGCCAGACGCGCCGCCGCTGTTTGTGATCCCTTTTCCTCCGTCCCCTTCGGATCACGTGATTCCTTGGGGACGGAGGAATAGGGATCGTCCTTTGGCCTGCGGCGACCTTGGAAACCGAATGATGGTACGAGCATCCATTCGGCTCCCAAGACCGCCGCGGGCAGAGTTGGGTGAGCCGGCAAACGCGGCAGCGTGCTTACTCCCCCGCCACGCTCGCGCGCAGCTTGGCGGCGATGGGCTCGGATACCAGCAGGAACACGAGCATGACCACGGAGCACGCCAAGCACACGATCCAGGTGCTCGCAAAGGAGCCCGAGACGGCAAAGAGCACGTAGACCTGCCACAGCTCACCGACAAAGCTCATGCCGGCAAGCACCGCCGAGGTAGCGATAACGGTAAGCGAGCCCAATACGCGGCCACTCACCTTATCGGCAACATGACCGATAACGAGCGAACCCACGACACTCACCACGGTGGAGATGGCATTGGAGACGTTGTACTGCGCAAGGGAAATACCCAGGTTGCTGACGATCAGCGGCTGGAACAGGCTCATGCAGTTGACGAAAATCGTGTAACACGTGGCCATGATCACGAAGCCGGAGGCCACCACGAGCCAGCCGGGGAAGAACTTACGCTGCTGGGGCATACTGCTCCTTTTAGACAAACGAATAGCCTGCGCCGGGCGCCGGTAGTGCCCAAGATTGCCTTGAAAGACAAGGGCATAGGCCTTACGGCCATGCCCGCAGGCTTGAAAGGCAAGGTTGGGTGCTACCGGTGGTCGGCGATATAGCCCAAAGCGACGGCGGTATAGGCCGCGGCACCGAGCGGCAGCTCGGCATCGTTAAAACGTGCCTTGGGATGGTGCTGGGCAAAGTGTTCGTCCGTGTCGGTTACGGCCGCGCCCACGGTAAAGTACGCACTTGGGATCTTGCTCGAGATAAGCGCGAAGTCCTCACTCGCCATGGCATGGAAAAGCGGCAAGAAAGCCGTCTTGGGCAGCACTGCGCCCACGTAGCCAAGCGACGCCTGAGTCATATCGCTGTCGAGTACAAGCGGCGGAACATCCGAAAGCGTCTCGATGGTCGCCGGCGTACGATAGGTCGTAGCAACGCCGTTAACGACCTCCGCGATGCGGGTCTTTAGGTGAGCCATGAGCTCAACATCAAAGCCGCGCAGCGTTCCCTCGAGCACGCAGGTGTCGGGGATGACGTTGGCCGCCAAGCCGCCGGCGAACTTACCAACGGTAAGTGCGACTTCCTTGGCCGCCGGCACCTCGCGGGAGATAAGCTCCTGGAGCGCCAGGTGCACGTGGACGCCGGCCGTGATGGGGTCGATGCAGATCTCGGGGCTGGAACCGTGGCCGCCCTTGCCCTGGAGCGTGATGCGGAAACCGTACACACCCGAGAGCGCCGGGCTGCCGTAGAGCACCAGGCCAAGCGGCGACTGGCTGTTGACATGCATGGCAAAGGCCGCCTGAGGGCGCGGGTTCTCGAGCAAGCCGTCGGCGATGGCAGCGCGTGCTCCCTCAAAGGTCTCCTCGCCCGGCTGGAACAGCAACTTGACGGTAGCGTTGGCCTCCACAAGCTCGGCCTCGCGGGCCTTGAGCAGGCGCGCCGCACCAAGCAGGGCCGTCGCGTGCATATCGTGACCGCAAGCATGCATGCAGCCATTGGTGGATGCAAAGGGCTCGCCGGATTCCTCGACAACGGGAAGGGCATCCATATCGCCTCGGAGCATGACGACCGTTCCGGCCTGCTCGTCCTTGCACGTGCCATTGCCCTGAGCGGCCGCACCGGCACCGATCAGGCCAACGACGCAGGAACCGTCGACTAGCGTGGTATGGGGGATGTCCATCTCGTCCAGACGTGCCTGGATATAGGCAGACGTCTGCGGAAGATTGTTACCCAGCTCGGGCATCTGG
>WGSR01000180.1 GCA_014871545.1 Collinsella sp.
ACCCCCCCCCCCCCCCCGCGCCCCGCCACCACCCCACCCCCCGGCCCCGGCCGGACAGCCCACGAACGCTACAGGTTCTTGACACCCATCGCGCGCATGGCGTTCAGGATGGCGATGATCGCCACGCCTACGTCGCCGAACACGGCAAGCCACATGTTGGCGATGCCGAGCGCCGCAAGCACCAGAATCAGCAGCTTAACGCCCAGCGCAAAGATGATGTTCTGCCAAACAATCGTCATGGTCTTGCGCGCCACGCGGATAGCGCGGGAAATGTTGGAAGGCTTGTCGTCCATCAGCACGACGTCGGCAGCCTCAATTGCGGCGTCCGAGCCCATGGCGCCCATGGCGATGCCAACGTCTGCGCGGGTGAGCACGGGTGCGTCGTTGATGCCGTCACCGACAAAGGCGAGCTTGCCCTTGCCGTTCTCGCTCGCAAGCAGCGCCTCAACACGGTCGACCTTGTCGCCCGGCAGCAGCTGCGCGTGGAACTCGTCGAGGCCGAGCTGCTTGGCCACCGCAGCAGCCACTTCCCTGCGGTCGCCCGTGAGCATAACGGTGCGCTTGACGCCGGCGGCGTGCAGATCGCGGATCGTCTGCTCGGCATCGGCCTTAACGGTGTCTGCAATCACGATGTGGCCGGCGTACACGCCGTCAACGAGCACATGCAGAATCGTTCCGACGATCTCGCAATCGGGTGCTTCAGCGCCGGCCGCGGCGAGCATCTTGGCGTTGCCGACGACGACATGCTTGCCGTCGATGGTTGCCGTCACGCCGTGGCCCGCGTCATTAGTGGAATCCGTCACGCGCTTGGGATCGACCTCGCCATGGTAGGCGGCGCGCACGGACTGCGCGATGGGGTGATCGGAAAACGACTCGGCAAGGGTCGCGACTTCGAGCAGCGACTGCTCGGTATAACCTGCCTCAGGGTGTACCGCCACGACTGAAAACGTGCCGTTGGTGAGCGTACCAGTCTTGTCAAAGACGACGGTGTCCACATCGGCGAGCGTCTCGAGGTAGTTGGAGCCCTTGATGAGGACGCCCAGCTTGGATGCGCCGCCGATGCCGCCAAAGAAGCTGAGCGGGACGCTGATCACGAGCGCGCACGGGCAGCTGACGACCAGGAAGGTCAGGCCGCGCAGGATCCAGTCGGACCAGGCGCCGGTGACCAAGCCGCCGCCGAGCGCGAGTACCGCGGCCGCGCCGGTAACGGCGGGCGTGTAGACGCGGGCGAAGCGCGTGATGAAGTTCTCGGTGCGTGCCTTTTTCTCGCTGGCGTTTTCCACGAGTTCCAGGACGCGTGCGACGGTGGACTCGTCAAAGGGCTTGGTGGTGCGCACGTGGATGAGACCCGTCATGTTGATGCAGCCGCTGATGATATCGTTTCCGGTCTTGGCCGGGCGGGGGACCGACTCGCCGGTAAGGGCGGCGGTATCGAGTTGCGTCTCGCCCTCGATGATGACGCCATCGATGGGCACGCGCTCGCCGGGCTTAATGACGATGACGGTGCCGACGGCGATGTCATCGGGGAAGACCTGCTCGAGTGTACCGTCGGGTTGCTCGACGTTGGCGTAGTCGGGCGCGATGTCCATCATGGCACTGATTGATTTGCGGCTCTTGCCCACGGCATATGCCTGGAACAGCTCGCCGACCTGGTAGAACAGCATGACGGCGGCGCCTTCGGCCATGTGCGGGTCGGTGTCGGGGAAGAGCACCATGGCAAACGCGCCGATGGTCGCGACGGCCATGAGGAAGCTTTCGTCGAAGGCCTTGCCGCGGCGGATGTTATTGAACGCCTTCTGCAGCACGTCGTAGCCGGCAATTAGGAACGGTACCAGGAACAGCACGAAGCTGGCGTAGATGTCACCCGGGGTGCCGAATGCGGCGGTAAGGGTACCGAGCTCGTCGAGGGCGTACACCACCGCAAAAATGCCTAGCGCTACCAGGATACGATTGCGTTTATGCTCAAGGGACTCTTTCTTCTTGCGCTTCTTCTTTTTCTTTTTGGGATCGGCGGTGGCCATGACTCGTATCCTCCCATTTGAATGAATGAACACTCGCTCATATAATTTCGCGAGCAAAGGCCGCGGCAAGCGCGACCTTGCAGGTTGGCGTAAGCCTGGGCTAGAGAATGATCTCGCAGTCCGGCTCGGCATCGGCGGTGAACTCTACGACGCGGTCGAGGACCTCGTCGAACTCGGTGTCGTCGGCTTCGAGCGTCAGCTTCTGGGTCATAAAATTGACCGAAACGGACTTGACGCCCTCAAGCTTGGCAAGTTCGTCCTGAAGCTTGCGCGCGCAGTTGGCGCAGTCGATCTCGTCGAGTTTAAACTGCTTTTTCATGGTGGGTTCCTTTCTCTGTATTTGCGGCTTGGGTGCAGGCCGCGCTGGTACCGTGGTTGGTTGCTATTCGCAGATGTGGCTCATGCCTTGGTTGAGCATGGTGTAGACGTGGTCGTCGGCGAGCGAGTAGAGGATATTGCGCCCGTCGCGCCGGAATTTGACCAGGTGCGACTGCTTGAGTGTGCGCAGCTGGTGCGATACTGCCGACTGCGAGGTTTCGGTCGCTTCGGCGATGTCTGCCACGCAGAGCTCGCGGCCCATGAGGGCATAGAGGATCTTGATGCGCGTGGTGTCGCTGAAGACCTTGAACAGGTCGGCGAGGTCGTAGAGAAGCTCCTCGTCGGGAAGGTCCTCGGGCGAGCAGGTGGTCGGGATCGCGGGTTCGGTGGCCTCGATGTCGAGTTTCGTTTCATCAACGCGGATGCTCATTGCAATATCCTTTCATATGAACATGCGCTCATATAATTTACTTTCGATTATATGAGTGCATGTTCATATGTCAATGACGTTCAGGTAATTCGTTGTACAAAATGATGGGGAATAGTGGACGAGATCCCGGACTGAGCGTTTTTTGATAGTCGATGCCAAGGTGGGTACCCTCGTGCCGTGCAAAAAATGGAGTATTCTGCAATTATAGGGGGTCCGCTAATTTATTGCAGGTCATATAATGCAGTTCAAGAGTTATCTTAGGGTGTTAATCCGATGAGTTCTTCCTCAAATGTTGCCTAACGCTCTCACGCAAGAGTGATTTCGCTCCACATTTGGATCCACTCGAGGGTGATAGACACCCGACCCTGCTGAATACTCGCAATTTTGCACATCGCTAGGGTACCCACCTTGTTAGCCGGTCTAGCTTCCGGCCCCGAAGATCCTGCCCTCGGGCGCGAGGCTGCTTGTTTGGGCAAATGATGGGCTGTCGGATTCGACAGTCTGCATGTCATCGATTGCCAGAACTTCATTAATTGTCGGGTCATCCAGCGTGATGCCTTCGAGCGTTGCTTTTTCGAGGTCGATTCGTTGACGCTCTTCGGAATCCTGGCGAAGCTGCTTCTGAATTTGCTTTTTCTCTTCTATATACCTTCTGAGCACAAACTGTCTCAGGTCCTCTTGCATGATTTGAAAGTCTTTTGGCAGACGCGAGGGGCGTACGCCCTCTTTCCGCTGGATTGCTTCCATGACCCTAACAAAAGAGCTGGCATGCATAAAGGAATAACGGCTGACGGTGATGATTCCGTACCCCA
>WGSR01000181.1 GCA_014871545.1 Collinsella sp.
TTGGAGCAGGAGCTGATCTCCTTGTAGGCGTTGTAGCTCGGCAGCCAGACCTCGACGTCGTAGGTCTGACGGGCAGAGAAGCCCAAGTCGCCGGTGCACAGGCTAATCACGCGATACGGAAGGCCCAGCTGCTGCAGCAGGTACTCGGCCTCGGCGGTCATGCTCTCGAGCTCCTCGTCGGACTCCTCCGGCTTAGCGAACTTGACCATCTCGACCTTGTCGAACTCGTGCTGACGGATGATGCCGCGGGTGTCGCGACCGGCGGAACCGGCCTCCTCGCGGAAGCAGGGGGTGAAGGCGGTGTAGCGGCGCGGCAGGGTGTCGGCGTCGAGGACCTCGCCGGCGTGCAGGTTGGTGAGCACGACCTCGGCGGTGGGGATCAGGAAGTTGTCGCCCGAGACGTGGTAGGCGTCGTCCTCGAACTTGGGCAGCTGACCCGTGCCAAACATGGTCTGACGCTTGACGACGATGGGCGGCCACCACTCCTTAAAACCACGGCTGGTGTGCGTATCGAGGAAGAAGTTGATGAGGGCGCGCTCCAGGCGGGCGCCAGCGCCACCGAGAACGGTAAAACGGCTGCCGGAGAGCTTGTTGCCGCGCTCGAAGTCGAGGATGTCCAGATCGGTGCCCAGATCCCAATGCGGCTTAAAGTCGAAGTCGAACTCGCGCGGGGTGCCCCAACGACGGCGCTCGATATTCTCGTCCTCGTCCTTGCCGTACGGCGTGGCCTCGCAAGGAATGTTGGGCAGGTGAGCCATGAAGTCGTACTGCTCCTGCTCGAGAGCAGTACGGCGCTCGGCCAGACCGTCAATCTTCTCGTTGACGGCGCGCACGGCCTCCTTGGCGGCCTCGGCCTCGTCCTTCTTGCCCTCCTTCATCAGGGCGCCGATCTTCTTGGACTCGGCATTGCGCGTAGCCTGGAGCTCCTCGACCTCGGTGATGACGGCACGGCGCTCGTCGTCGAGCTCAAAGAACTTCTCGCGATCCCAAGACGTCTGGCGGTTAGCCATGGCGACATCGATGGCATCGGGGTTCTCGCGAACAAACTTGATATCAAGCATTAGATCCTCCGGCGATATACATTCCATTTAGGTTGCAACCTTGTACATGTATGGACAAGTATATACTTATGAGCGTTTACGACCCAACTCAACTACGCAAGAAGGCACCCAATGGACGCAGTTTTTTCCTTTTTGTTTGGCACCCGCACCGGTTTTGCCATCCTTTTCGCCGGCGGCATCCTGTTATTTGCGATTCTTGCCTTTGTAATGGAGAAGCGTACCCATAAGATGTACGTCGACCGCGGACCCAAGTCCGAGGATGAGGAAGACAGCTTCTGGGACTAACCTGCCAAAAAGGGACAGGTTTATTTTGGTCTGTTTTATCTGGGCAAACGCAAGCGCCCCGCAACTGGAATTGAGCCAGTTGCGGGGCGCTTTTCGCTAAAAGGACAAAACCGCAGAAAATACCTGCCAAAAATAAACCCGTCCTTTTTTGGTCGGTTTTACTGGAGAGTTGCGTCGATTGCCTTGACCAGGGCGCTGCGCATGCCAGCGTCCTCGAGCGCAACGACGCCCTTGATGGTGGCACCACCGGGCGAGCATACGGCATCCTTCATCGCCGCAGGATGCTGGCCAGTTGCAAGCTGCAGCTTTGCCGTACCTAGCACCATCTGGCTCACAATGCGATAGGCATCGGCACGCGGGATACCGTGCTTGACCGCCGCATCGCCCAGGGCCTCGATTGCCATGGCGACAAATGCCGGAGCGCAACCACCCACCGTGCCGCCCACAAACAGCAGGCTCGTATCGAGCTCGACCACCGCACCGAGTTTGCCAAGCAGATCAAGCACCACGGCGCTCTGCTCATCACTAAGCGTGGAAGCCTTCTCGCAAGCGATGACGCCCTCGCCCACCGAAACCGGTGTGTTGGGCACCGTCGAGATATGCGCGACGCCCGGCAGGACCTGCTCCCACTTGGCACTGTCCCAGGTCCAGGCAACCGACAGAACGACCTTTTTGGCAAGAGCATCCTTGAGCGGGGCGAATACCTTCTCGATCATGTACGGTTTGACCGCAGCGACCACGATATCGGATGCGGCGACAACCTCGGCGGCATCGTGGCAGGCGACCATGCCGCGCGCCTCGCAGCGCTCAACCAGTGCGTCGTAGCGACCCGCGCAGGCGTACATGTCGCTCGCAGCTACACCGGCAGCGATCCAGCCATCGGCCATAGCGCTCGCCATATTGCCAAAACCGACAAATCCGATCTTCATATCACACAGTCCTCTCAGATGCGTTCCTCAAAACGAAAGCTATTGTCCCACGCCATTGTTTCGTATTGCCGACCTACTTGTGATAGGGCTCGCCACGGCTAATCTTGCAGGCGCGGTAGATCTGCTCCAGCAGCACCACGCGTGCCAAGTTGTGCGGCAAGGTAATGCGTCCAAAGCTGAGCATCTCGTCGGCTCGTGCGCGCACGTCATCGCTCACGCCGTCCGATCCGCCAATCACAAAGGCGATATCGCTGCTGCCTCGCAGCATAAGATCGTCGAGCCTCGCCGAGAGCTCCTCACTCGAACGCTCCTTGCCCTCGATAGCCAGCAGGATCACATGCGCTCGAGACGGCAAGGCAGCAAGAATCGCCGCCCCCTCCTTGTCGCGTGCGGCATCCACGCCGCCCGCCTTGGCCGGGTCAATATCGGCCACCTCGCGGATATCCACCTTGGCATAGGCGCCTAGGCGCTTGGTGTACTCAGCGCACGCGTCCTTCCAAAAGCGCTCTTTGAGCTTGCCAACACAAACGACGGTGTATTTCACGCGTGCCTACTCCTTTGACTCGTTCTGAACCTTACCGGCAGCCAGCATCTGCTCGAACATAGAGGCCGACTGCGAAAAGTCGCTCGGCAGCACGACCGTCGAGGTTTTACCCGTGCGAGCGAACTCCGTCATCATCTCGGACCACTGCGTAAACATGAACAGTTGGTTGGCCTCGTCATTGCCGACACCCGTCTCCTGGATGATCTCGAGCGAATCTTTGATACCCAGCGCAATGGCCTTGCGCTGGTTGGCGATGCCCTCGCCCGCCTTTTCCATAGCCTCGGCCTCGGCGGTCGCCTCGGTGACGCGCTTGATACGGTCTGCCTCGGCGAGCTCCTGTGCCGCAGCGCGCTTGCGCTGGGCGGCGTTGATGTCGTTCATGGAGTTCTCGACCTCGGTCGGCAGTGCGATTTTGGTGATGAGCGTCGACACGAGGGTGAAGCCGTAGGCGGCCATCTGCTCGGAAACGGTAGCGTTGACATCCTTGGCGATGTCATCCTTCTTGGCAAAGACCTCATCGAGTGTGTAGACGGGAATCGAAGAGCGCAGGGCGTCGGTGATGAAGTCACGCATCTGGTCGACGGGCTCCTGCAGCATGTAGTAGCTCTTGTAGATACCCGAATCTGCCGGGCCGGCGCCCATGTCATAGCTCACGTGGTACTGAGCAGAGACCTCAAGGCCGATGGTCACGTTGTCCTGGGTCTTAACGTCGATGCCAAAACCGTTTTTCATGGTGCGCAGACTCACCGTGGCGGC
>WGSR01000182.1 GCA_014871545.1 Collinsella sp.
TCGTCCGCGTCGTCTCCGTGGGCGCCGAGGACCAGCCGTTCTCCCGCGAGCTCTGTGGTGGCACCCATGCCGCCAATACCGCAGAGATTGGTCTGTTCAAGATCATTTCCGAGTCCTCCACGGGCTCCAATGTCCGCCGTATCGAGGCCGTGACCTCTAAGGGTGCCCTCGACTACATGGCCGACCGCCTGGCGCTCGTTGACGCCGCCGCCGCTGCGCTCAAGTGCCGCGTCGACGAGGTTCCCGGCCGCGTGGAGAACCTGCAGGCTGAGCTGCGCGAGACGTCCAACAAGCTCAAAAAGGCTCTGACCGGTGGCTCCTCCGACGCCATCTCCAGCGCCATCGAGGGCGCCGTCGAGCTCGACGGCTATAAGCTCGTTGTCGCTGAGCTCCAGGGCCTTGAGGCTGCCGACCTGCGCAACGTATGGGATACCGTGCATCAGAAGGTCGCCGGCCCTGTCGCTTGTGTCGTCGCCAGCGTGACTGAGAAGGGCACTCCGGCCCTGCTCGCTGCCGGCTCCGATGACGCCGTCAAGGCCGGTTTCCACGCCGGTAACGTGATCAAGCAGATCGCGGGTCTGGTCGACGGTCGCGGTGGCGGTCGTCCCAACATGGCCCAGGCCGGTGGCAAGAATGCTGCCGGCATCGCCGATGCCCTCGCGGCCGCTAAGACCGCGCTCGGCGCCTAAGAATCTAAGAAGTCGCTGTGGTTGCGCTCGCGCTGGACATAGGGGAGACCAGGATTGGCATCGCCGTCTCGAGCCGTGATGGCAAGATGGCGATGCCTGTCAAGGTGCTTCCGGCTGCCGAGGTCACCGGTATGGCCAAGACGTTCCGCTACCTGGTTGAGGACTATGAGCCCGACATCCTGGTAAGCGGACGCCCCCTGACCATGGCCGGTGAGCCCGGCCCCCAGGCCGAGCGCGTTGCCGCCGTGGCGCAAAAGATTGCCGACGAGCTCGATCTTCCGCTGGAGTTTGAGGACGAACGCCTGTCTTCGCAAGAGGCCAAGCGTATCCTGCGCGAGCAGGGCCTCAACGAAAAGCAGATGAGGGGCAAGATCGACATGATTGCCGCCAGCCTGTTTTTGCAGACGTGGCTCGATCGTAAAAACGAGGAGGTTTCGCATGTCTAGCGCTTCCGATCCGCGCCAGCAGAATCGTACACGGCAGCCGGCGTCGCGCCCTGCCCAGCCTGGCCAGCGTCCGGCACAGCCGACGCAGCGCGCAGCTCAGTCTGCCGCGCGCTCGGTGCAGTCCTTCTCTCATTCGGCCCAACCTGTTCAACGGACGGGTCAGCAGCCTTCTGCTCGTTCGGTTCAGCATTCGGCTTCTCACGCGGCTCAACAGCCCACTGCTCGTACGGCCCAGCCTGCAGGCGGTACCCGCTTTAAGCAGCAGGCACCTACCCAGCGAACTCAGGCCCCTCAATCGCATTCGCATCACGCTCGCGGTTCGCATGGCGTTGCTCCGGCGACCCGCTCGAGCTACAACACGCATGCTCGTCGCGGTGCTCAAAAGAAAAGCTCCCCGGTGCCTATGATTATCGGTGGCGTTGTTGCCGTGCTTGCGCTTGTCGCGATCGTTTTCTTTGTCGTGCCAGCCGTCAAGGGCTTCTTTGGCGGTGAGGGTGCGAAAGTCGTTGCAGGCCAGCAGGTTACTATCACGATTCCCGATGGTGCCTCGGGTGACAGCATCGCTTCGATTCTCTCCGAGAATCATATCGTCGAAAATCCCAAGGATTATTATGCGGCGGTGAAAAAGCTCAACGCCGATATGTCGCTCAAGCCTGGTGATTATTCGTTCACCACACTCATGGATGCGACCAAGGTTGTTCAGCAGCTCATGGAAGGCCCCAACGCGGGCTCCAATGCGCTGACTATCCCTGAGGGCCTAACGGTCGATCAAGTCGCCGACCGTGTGGCCCAGGCCTACGACAGCATCTCTAAGGAAGACTTCCTCAACCAGGCCAAGGCCTCCAACTACGTTGACGACTATAGCTTCCTTAAGGGCGCCGCCAACGATTCGCTCGAGGGTTTCTTGTTCCCCAAGACCTATTCGCTGGGCGATTCGCCGACGGCCGATGACGTGATTCGCGCCATGCTCGATCAGTTTAAGACCGAGTACAAGTCGCTTGACTTTGCGAGCTGCGAAGCCAAGATCAAGGAACGCTACGGCGTGGAGATGTCCGACTACGACATCGTCAACTTGGCCTCTATCGTTGAGCGCGAGGGCCTCAACGCCGATCAACGTGCGCACGTGGCCTCGGTCTTCTACAACCGCCTTGCCGGCAAGCTCGACGGTCTGCGCTATCTCAACAGCGATGCGACCATGATGTATGTCACCGGTGGCGAGGTTACCGCCGACGACCTGCAGAGCGATAGTCCGTATAACACCTATAAACACGAGGGTCTGCCGCCCACGCCCATCTGCTCTCCGTCGCTCGAGGCACTCAAGGCCACGCTTGAGCCGACCGACTCCGAGGACCTGTATTTCTACATTACGCAGGACGAGGAGTACTTCTCGCAAACCTACGAAGAGCATCAACAGTCTTGGAATTAGCATGAGGATTTTTAGCCCCAAACGATACGTTGCCTCGGTCGATCGCATCGACCTTAATACCCTGTGGGCCGACGGCAAGCGCGCCATTCTGCTCGATCGCGATAACACCTTGGTGCCGCGCGACACCGAGCAGGTTCCCGCCGCGGTTTCCGCTTGGCTCGACACCGCCCGCGCCAAAGGCTTTAAGCTGTGCATGGTGTCCAACAACTGGCATCGCGACCAGGTCATGAGCTCTGCGCGCGAGCTGGGACTCGAGGCCATCAGCCACGCCATGAAGCCGGCGCCGTTTGCCCTCAAGGCGGGCCTTAAGCGCCTCGGCGCCTCGGCCGACGAGACGGTGCTGATCGGTGATCAACTCTACACGGACGTGTGGAGCGGCAACTTCGCCGGCGTCGATACCATCCTGGTAAAGCCGCAGGCGACGCAGGACCTGTGGTATACGCAGATTTTCCGTATCTTTGAGCGCCGGGCCCTGCGTGACCTTCCCTGCGAGGAATAGGTCTCGCTATGTCCCAGCACACCAAACACGGCTGCGACCATATCTTCTTTATCGGCTTTTTGGGCGCGGGCAAATCGACGCTCGCGCGCAACGTCGGCACTATGTTCAAGCGGCGTTTTATCGATACCGACCGTCTGGTCGTGCGTCGTTGCGGCAAGTCGGTAACCGAGATTTTTGAGACCGAGGGCGAGGATCGTTTTCGCGAGCTCGAGACCTCGGCGCTCCGTTCGCTCCAAAGTGAGCGCAGCCTGTTGGTTTCGTGCGGGGGCGGCATTGTCGAGACGCCGGTGAATATTGAGCTGATGCACGAAATGGGTACGTGCGTGTACCTCGAGGGCGACTTCGAGGATTCGATTCGCCAGATTCGTCGGTCCGACACGCGCCCCGATTTCCGCTCGCCCGAGCATGCCGCGCGCCTGTTTGAGCATCGCCGTCCGCTGTATCGCCAAGCCGCCGACCTTACCCTTGATATTCGCAACAAGTCCTTCGAGGACGTTTCCTACCTTTGTGCCGA
>WGSR01000183.1 GCA_014871545.1 Collinsella sp.
CTTAAAAGCGCTAACCTGTTATCGGTTTTATAGATAGCAATCGAAAGGATGACGTCGATGACCCTTCAGCAGCTTCGTTTTCTGATTGCCGTGGCAGAGTCCGGCTCAATTAACGCCGCAGCTCAGCGCCTCTATACCGCTCAGTCCAACATATCAAACGCCGTCAAAAGCCTGGAACAGGAGCTCCATCTGGAGATCTTTACGCGCTCCAGCCGCGGCGTCACGCTCACCAACGACGGCACCGAGCTTTTGGGCTATGCGCGCCAGGTCGTAGAGCAGGCCGACATGCTCGAGGCGCGCTACGAGGACGGCGGCACCCCGCAAGCCCGCCTCGCCATTTCCGCCCAGCATTACGCCTTTTCGGTCGAGGCCTTCGTCAACGTCGTCGAGCGCTGCCGGGACGACAAGTTCGAGTTCATCATGCGCGAGACCACCACGTCGCAGATCATCGATGACGTCCGCGCGTTTCGCAGCGACATTGGCATCCTCTATCTGGACGACTTTAACAATCGTGTCCTACAGAAAGCCTTTACCGATGCCCGAGCAAGCTTCCATCACCTCTTTGATGCAAAGGTCCACGTGTTCGTAAGTGAGCGCCACCCGCTTGCCCGCCGCCCGCAGCTGTCCCTTGCCGACCTTACGCCCTATACGCGCTACAGCTTTGAGCAGGGAACCTCAAACTCCTTCTATTACGCCGAGGAGCCGTTTAGCTACATCCCCTGCGATCGCAACATTCGAGTCTCTGACCGCGGCACGCTCACCAACCTGCTGATCACCTCGAACGGCTACACGCTCTCCACCGGCGTGCTCTCAAACGAAATGCAATGGGGCATGGCATCGATTCCGCTGGCAGATGCCCCGACGATGCACGTAGGCTATATCATGCACGATGAACGCAAGCCCTCTCCCCTGTTGCAGCAATACCTCGACGAGCTCGACCGCATCATCCAAGAAAACCAGCCATCAGAGGACGGGGTAGATATGGTAGATTGCTAGCCCTCGGCGAACGCGGCGCTACAATGGTCACTCACACGAAACGTACCCAACGAAAGGAACCATGTGAAGGTCATCATCTATACCGACGGCTCGGCCCGATCAAATCCGGGACGCGGCGGATACGGCGCCGTGCTCAAATACACCAACCCCGCCGGCAAGACCTTCACCTCCGAGCTTTCGCGCGGCTACGCCAAGACCACCAACAACCGCATGGAGCTCATGGCGGTCATCGTGGCGCTCGAGGCACTCAACCGCCCCTGCGACGTCGAAGTCCATTCCGATTCGCAGTACGTCGTCAACGCCTTCAACAAGCACTGGATCGACGGCTGGAAAAAGCGCGGATGGAAAACCGCCAACAAGCAGCCCGTTAAGAACCGCGACCTGTGGGAGCGCCTGCTTGCCGCCAAAAGCAAGCATAAGGTGGAGTTCATCTGGGTTAAGGGACATGCCGGCCACGAGCTCAACGAGCGCTGCGACGAGCTCGCCACCACGGCGGCCGACGGCAGCAACCTCGATATCGACACCGGCTTTAACGAGAGCGACCTGTAATAGCGTTTTCGCGCAGCTTTATATCCCCACGCGCTACACTCATCTTGTAGACCAAACAACGCAAGGGGGACGTATGCTGCGCATCGCGACCATCGGCACATCCATGATCACCGACGACTTTATCCAAGTCGTCAACGCCAACGACCAAGCCGCGTTTGTGGGCACGCTTTCACGCGACGCCAATCGCGGTACTACCTTTACCGCCGAGCGCGGTGGTGAGCGTAACTTCACCGCACTTGACGAGCTCGCGTCCGCCGCCGACGTCGACGCCGTCTATATCGGCAGCCCTAACGCACTTCACTACGAGCAGGCCCTTGCCTGCATCGCCGGCGGCAAGCACGTCATCGTCGAGAAACCCTTCTGCGCCACCGAAGCGCAGGCGCTGGAAGTCTTCCGCGCTGCCGAGGCAGCAGGTGTCGTGGCCCTCGAGGCCATGCGTCCCCTCCACGATCCCGCCTTCCACGCCATCGAGGACGCCCTGGGCGAGATCGCCCCCATCCGCCGCGCCTCATTGCGCTTTGGCAAGTATTCCTCGCGCTACAACGAGATTCTCGCGGGACGCGCCACCAATATCTTCGACTGCAATATGGCATCGGGTTCCCTCATGGACATTGGCGTCTACGCCGTCGAGCCCATGGTCGAGATTTTCGGCATGCCCTCCGGCCTTACGAGCATGACTACTCTGCTCGACCCCACCACGCGACAGCTCACGCACGGCCCCATCGACGGCTGCGGTTCCATCCTCGCCAGCTACGGCGGAGGCCGCATCTCCGTCGAGCTCGCGCACTCCAAAATTACGAATGACCTGCTGCCCTCGCAGATCGAAGGCGAGCGTGGCACTATCCAGATCGACCATCTGTCCACGCCCCGCAACGTCCGCATCGACTATCGCGGCGATGTCGTACGCGGCTCGGCGACCGAGGCACCGCGCGAACAGGGCGACAACGGCCGCGTGCTCGACCTGCCCAAATCGAGCAACACTATGGAATACGAACTCACAGACTTTATCACCGCCATCGACGGCATCGATAACGTTAAGGAAGAGATTTGGGAGACCCCGGCGGGACGCCACGAGCTTGGCCACTACCGCGATGTCACGCTCGTCTCACTGCGCATCATGGATGCCGTGCGCCAGCAGGCCGGCATTACCTTCCCGGCCGACGCAGGCAAGCAGGCATAGCGATGGGCCTCTTCGATACGTTCTTCTCCAGCGTCACCGGCGGCAGTCGAGAGCCTCAAAAACCATCAAACGTCGAGCTCGAGCTGCGCCGCAGGCTTACCGTACTCGCAAGCGACGAGGCCACTCAAGACACTCCCCTGCGCTATTTCCTGCGCTGGGCGGGGCAAGTCCAAGGCGTTGGTTTTCGCTTTACCAACACCAACCTCGCACAGGCACGCGCACTCACCGGCTGGGTGCGTAACATGGAAGACGGCTCAGTCGAGATGGAGATACAGGGAACTCCGGCAAACGTCCTATCTCATCTCGAGGCGCTTCATGCCTCCTACGAGCGCATGGGAACGCGTTTTCGCCTTGTAGACGCCCAGGCCCGAGCCCCACTTGCCAATGAAGACGGTTTCAGTCCTCATTATTAGTATTGTGTGCTAAATACGGTATCATTTACCTACGACCGTTAATAGAAAAGAGGCGAGGCGCATGGCGGTGCAAAGAAGGAATACCAAGCAGCGAAAGCTGGTTCTTGACGCCGTGCGCCAAAGCTATAACCATCCCACCGCCGACGAAATCTACAACGCCGTGCGCGAACAGGATGACAAGATCAGCCGCGGCACGGTCTACCGCAACCTCAATCTCTTGGCAGATGCCGGCGAGATTCTCTCCATCAAGACGCCGGGCGGCAGCCGCTTCGATCGCACGATCGAGCCGCATGCGCATATCATCTGCACCTCGTGCAGCCGCGTCATCGACGTACCGCTCCCCTTCGATGCCCAGCTCGACGCCAAGGCGTCCGAGCAAATCGGCTGGCACGTCACGTCGCACTACACCATCTT
>WGSR01000184.1 GCA_014871545.1 Collinsella sp.
ATGATGGGCTCGATGGGTTCCGTGGTGGGCGAGAAGATCTGTCGCACATTTGAGCATGCGACCGAGTTGGGATTGCCGGTCGTTGGCTTTACCGTATCGGGTGGCGCCCGCATGCAGGAGGGCGTGACCTCGCTCATGCAGATGGCCAAAATCTCTGCGGCGGTTAGGCGTCATAGCGAGGCGGGCGGCCTGTACATCACGGTGCTCACCGATCCGACGACCGGTGGCGTGACTGCGAGCTTTGCCATGGAAGGCGACATCATCTTGGCCGAGCCCGATGCCCTGACGGCATTTGCCGGCCCGCGCGTGATCGAGCAGAACATGCACAAGCGCCTGCCCAAGGGATTCCAGCGCTCCGAGTTTTTGCTGGAGCACGGCTTTTGCGATGCCGTTGTTCCGCGTGGCGAGATTGCGCTCACGGTAGGCGAGCTGCTGGCGCTGCACGAAGGGCACGCGCCCGGCCTGGGGGCACCGCATGAGATCGTGCATACGGGTCGCCGCGGCAAAAAGCTGGGACACTTGTTCAAGCGCTCGGCCGCACCAAAAACCGCGTTCGAGATTGTCAAGCAGACCCGCTCGGCAGATCGCGCCACGGCAGGCGAGATGATCTCGCTGGGCCTGGATGGATTTGTGGAGCTGCACGGCGACCGCTACTTTGGCGACGACGCTGCTGTGGTGGCTGGCATTGGCTGGAAAGACGGACGCCCCGTAACGGTCATCGCCATCGAGCGCGGCACCACGACCAAAGAGCGCATGCGTCGCAACTTTGGTATGGCACATCCCGAGGGCTACCGCAAAGCGCGTCGCCTGATGCGCCAGGCCGAAAAGTTTGGTCGACCGGTTCTGTGCCTGGTCGATACTTCGGGCGCGTTTTGCGGCATCGGTGCCGAGGAGCGCGGCCAGGGCGAGGCGATTGCCCAGAATCTCATGGAGATGAGCGGCCTTAAGACGCCGATTGTCTCGGTGGTGACAGGCGAGGGCGGCTCTGGTGGCGCGCTGGCGCTATCCGTGGCCGACCGCATCCTGATGCTCTCGAGCTCGGCCTATTCGGTCGTGAGCCCCGAGGCCTGTGCGTCGATCCTGTGGAAGGATACCGACCGCGCGAATGAGGCTGCCGAGGCGCTGAAGCTCACGGCTCCCGATCTGTTGGCGCTCGGCATCATCGACGGCATTGTTGACGATAGGGGCCTGTCGCATGAGGAGATCGCCGGTGCCGTCATGTCCTCGGCATTTGATGCCTTCGATACGCTTGGGCAGCTCGACGAGGCGACCCTCACAAACCTCCGCTACGAAAAGTACCGCGCAATCGGTCGATACCGCACGATGTGACAAAGGGACAGCCCGCATGTCATATTGGGAAAGGCGTTCCATGCTACAAGTTTCTAACACCTCGTTTACAACGTCGGTTTCATCAAACGCCATGGCCGTGGTGGACTATCTGTCCAAAAGCATGATGTCGGCGCTGCCGTTTATTGTCTGCGCGGCGTTGTTCCGCACCGTCGCTGTCATTATGGGCGAAGGCATGCTGGGCCTGTGGTCTGCCGATTCCGATATCTATCGCCTGTTCTACAGTTGGCTCTATAACGCCGGCTACTACTTTTTGCCCATTTATCTTGGTTGGGCGGCCGCCCGCCAGCTCGGTTGCTCGGAGCAGCTGGGCATGATGCTGGGCGGCGTATTGATTGCACCCGATTTACTCAAGCTTGTCGATGCCGCATCGACGACGGGGGCATCGATGACTTCCGTGTATGGTCTGCTTCCTGCGCCGGTCAACGATTACACGACGACTGTTATTCCGGTTCTCATCTCGGTGCCCGTGCTATGGCGAGTGGAGTGTTTCTTTAAGCGCGTTATCCCTAAGGCCGTGGCGTTTTCGTTCGTTCCGTTTGCGACCATGCTCGTTATGGTTCCGGTTTCGCTGTGTATTACGGCGCCGGCGGGCAGCTATCTGGGCATGCTGTTGGGACAGTTTATGTTTATGCTTGGCAATTCCGGTGGTATCGTGTCGCTGCTCACGCTCATGGGGCTTGCCGCTGGCTGGGAGTTCCTTAAGATTGCGGGCGTCAGCAACGTCGTCCTATCGCTCGCCTACGCGCAGTTTATGAGTGTGGGAACGGATTCGTGCATCCTGATTGCCGCGACAATGGCAACGTTCGCCGTTTGGGGCATGCCCTTTGGCGCGTCGCTCCGCGTTGCGGATAAGGACGAGAAGGCGCTCATGCTGGGCTATTCGATCTCGGGCGTGCTTGGCGGCGTAAGCGAGCCGGCGCTGTACGGTTGCGGCTTTAAATATGGCAGGTGCCTGACGTGCATGGCCATTGGCGGCGCCGTCGGAGGCCTTGTTGCGGCCGTGGGCCACGTTACGGCCTATACCATCGGCATGACGAATGTCCTTATGGTCATTGGCTTTGCCACGGGCGGTATTTCGAACCTGCTTTGGTGCTGCGCTGCCGGCGGTACGGCATTTGCGGTGTCTGCGGCGCTGAGCTACTGCTTTGGCGTGGTGCCGACGAAGGGGCGAGCGACGGGGGACGGAGCCGATTCACCCGAAACCTCGAAGAGCGCTGCTGAAGCAAGCGCATAAACCTGTGCGACAAAAGAACGATTCCTTTGTCATGCTCCAAGGCCGCGGCTCGTGTGGGTCGCGGCCTTTTTGTATCTGGAGGACAAAGTGGCTACACTACAATCCGTTTGAGCAATAGATATATAAGTAGAACCGTGGGGGCGGATGTAGATGGTCGAGTGGATAGTTAAGCGCGCGCAGGGCGATCGTGCGCGTGTGGGCACGTTAGCGGGCATGGTGTGTATTGTCGCCAATGTGGCGCTCTGTGCTGCGAAGGGCGTTATTGGCGTGGTTTCGGGATCGGTTTCGATCGTGGCGGATGCCATGAACAACCTGTCCGATGCCAGCTCGAATATCGTGAGCGTGCTGGGCTTTAAGCTGGCGAGCAAGCCGGCGGACCCCGAGCATCCTTACGGACATGGCCGCTACGAGTATCTCTCGGGTCTGGTCGTGGCGGCGCTCGTGCTGCTGATCGGCGTTGAGCTGGTGAAGTCCTCGGTTGAGCGCGTCATCCACCCCGAACCTGTCGAGTTCTCGCTTGCCCTGGTGACGGTTCTAGTGCTTTCGATGGTCGTAAAGCTCTGGATGGCGGCCCTCAACCAAAAGCTCGGTGACCGTATTGAGTCCGATACGCTGCATGCGACGGCTCAGGACTCAAAGAACGATGTCCTGGCCACGGGCGCTGTGCTGGCGTGCGCGATTGTTTCCCAGGTGACGCATGTCAATCTTGATGCTTGGGTCGGCCTTGCCGTTGGCGCCTATATTGGCTGGAGCGGCTTTGAGCTTATCCAAGATACGGTGAGCCCCCTTTTGGGCCAGGCACCCGATCCCAAGCTGGTCAAGCACATCCGAGACAAGATCATGAGCTACCCCGGCGTTTTGGGCGTTCACGATTTGATGGTTCACGACTACGGCCCGGGCAGGAAGTTTGCAAGTGCGCATGCCGAGATGGCGGCCGAGGCCAGCCCGCTGGAAAGTCA
>WGSR01000185.1 GCA_014871545.1 Collinsella sp.
GGCATGCACTTCGACCTCAAGCCGGGGTCCCTTTCCGAGATTCTGTCCAAGCTCGAACTGGGCGGTCTTATCGAGCGCAGTCGCAATCCCAAAGACCGTCGGCAGCTCACCATCCGCCTGACCGATGCGGGATGGGAAAAGGCCCGCGTTGAGCAGGCGGCCCGCATCCGCTTTAGAGAGCAGGCCTTTAGCGCGCTCACCCACGACGAGCGCGAGCAGCTCGCCGAAATGCTCGAGAAAATCCGTGTAACCTGGGAGGAACTGGATGATTAAAACCCTCATGGGAAGCATCCGCGACTATATGAAAGTCACCGTTGCTACGCCATTGCTCGTGCTTGGCGAGGTGCTCTGCGAGATGCTGATTCCATTTATCACCGCCAACCTGATCGATGCCATCAAAGACGGCGCCACCGTGGCCGAGATGCTTCCCACCGCGGGCTTTTTGGTGCTCATCGCGCTGACATCGCTTGCTTTTGGCGCCGCTGCCGGCGTCACCTGCAGCCATGCGAGCTGCGGCTTCGCTAAGAACCTGCGTCACGACCTGTTCTACAAGATCCAGACGTTCAGCTTTGCCAACATCGATGAGTTCTCGAGCTCCTCGCTCGTCACGCGCCTGACCACCGATATCAACAACGTGCAGCAGGCCTTTATGATGATCATCCGTATCGCCGTGCGCGCGCCGCTGGTACTGATCTTCGCCTTTACCATGGCATTTATCATGGGCGGCAGCGTCGCCATGGTCTACCTGGTCATCATTCCACTGCTGGGCTTTGGGCTGTTCTTTATCATCTTTAAGGTGCGCCCCATCTTCTCGCGCGTGTTCCACAAGTACGACGCCCTTAACGAGTCCGTCGAGGAAAACGTCACCGGCATGCGCGTAGTTAAGAGCTATGTGCGCGAAGACTTTGAGAAGGAGAAGTTCGCGACCGCCGCACGCGACGTCCAGATGGACTTCACCCGCGCCGAGAAGCTGCTCGCCTTTAACAACCCCATGATGAACATCTGCGTCAACGGCGCGTTTGTCGTCATCATCTACCTGGGCTCCAAGCTCATCATCACGAGCCAGGGAACGCTGTTCGACGTGGGCCAGCTCTCCTCGATCTTTACCTATGGCTTCCAGATTCTGATGAGTCTGATGCAGTTGTCGATGATCTTTGCCATGGTGACCATGGCCGACGAATCGGCACACCGCATTACCGAGGTGTTGGCCGCCGAGCCCACGATCGCCGATCCCGCCGAGCCCGTGCTCGAGGTTGCCGACGGCTCCATCGACTTTGACCACGTGAGCTTTAAGTACTCCGCGCATGCGAAGCGCCAGGCGCTCGACGATATCGACCTGCACATTAAGAGCGGCGAGACCATCGGCATCATCGGCGGCACCGGCTCGGCCAAGTCCACGCTTGTAAACCTCATCGCCCGCCTGTACGACGCCACCGAAGGCACCGTGCGCGTGGGCGGCGTGGATGTGCGCGACTACGACTTGGACGCCCTGCGCCACCAAGTGGCCATGGTATTGCAGAAAAACGTGCTGTTTAGCGGCACGATTGCCGAGAACCTGCGTTGGGGCGATCCGAACGCCACCGACGAAGAGGTCCGCGAGGCGGCACATCTGGCCTGCGCCGACGAGTTTGTCGACGGCTTCCCCAAGGGCTATGACACCTGGATCGAGCAGGGCGGCTCCAATGTCTCGGGCGGTCAGAAGCAGCGCCTGTGCATTGCGCGTGCCCTGCTGCGTCGCCCCAAGATCTTGATCCTGGACGACTCCACCAGCGCCGTCGACACCAAGACCGACGCCAAGATCCGCGCAGGGCTGGCAAGCTATCTGCCCAACACGACCAAGCTCATCATCGCCCAGCGCATTAGCTCCGTGCAGGATGCAGACCGCATCATCGTCATGGAGGGCGGCCGCATCGCGCAGATCGGCAACCACGATGAGCTGCTCAAGACGAGCGAGATCTACCGCGAGACCTTTACCTCGCAGAACAAGATGAGCGCCGAGGGCGAGGACGCGGGCGAGACCGCTGCAGCCGGCACCGAGGCATCTGCATCGCAAGCCCAGACCCAGGAAGGAGGCGAGGCACATGAGTAAGGCCACTACCGCCGAGCGCGTACGCAACCGCAAGGGCGGCGCCATGACGCGCCTCATCAGAATGCTCTTTGGCTTCTACCCGGTGCTTTTGCCCCTCGTCGTCGCCGGCGTGGTGCTCTGCGCCGTCATCAACTCCATCGGCGCGACGTTTCTCCAGAGCGCTCTGCAGGTCATCAGCGAATCATGGCAGTCGGGCGACTGGACGGCCGCGCAGCCCAAAATTCTGAAGCTTGTGACTACCCTCGGCTGCATCTACGCCGTGGGCGTCGCGTCTTCGCTCTTCTGGAACCGCGCCATGGCCGTCATCACGCAGGGCTCGCTCGAGAAGCTGCGCGAGAAGATGTTCAACCGCATGCAGGACCTGCCGATCCGCTACTTCGACACGCATCAGCGCGGCGACATCATGAGCCACTACACCAACGACATCGACACGCTGCGCCAAATGATCAGCCAGTCGCTGCCCAACCTGCTCATGACGATCATCGTTATCGTCACGGTGTTCTTCATCATGCTGTACTACAGCGTTTGGATGTGCCTGGTCATCATTGCCGGCGTCGCCTTTATGACCTTTATGACCAAGCTCCTCGGATCCAACTCCGCGCGCTTCTTTATTGCGCAGCAGACCGAGCTCGGCGTGGTCGAAGGTCATATCGAGGAGGTCATGAACGGTCAGAAGGTCGTCAAGGCGTTTTGCCACGAGTCCGCCGCCGAGGCCGATTTCGATGAGCGCAACGAGAAGCTCTTCGAGGTCTCGCAGAAGGCCAACATGTACGCCAACATCCTCATGCCCGTCCTTATGAACCTGGGCAACCTGCTCTACGTGCTGGTCGCGTTAGCCGGCGGCATCTTCCTGGCGCTGGGCGTGCCTAACCTGAGCATCTCGGGCATGGCGCTTTCCATCGCCGTCGTGGTACCGTTCCTCAACATGACCAAGCAGTTCTGCGGCCAGATTGGCCAGATCTCGCAGCAGATCAACGCCGTGGTCATGGGCCTTGCCGGCGCCGAGCGCATCTTTGAGCTGCTCGACGAGGAGCCCGAGGCCGACGAGGGCTACGTGACGCTTGTCAACGCGCAGGTCAACCCCGACACTTGGCAGCTCGAGGAGGCCGACCACCACACCGGCATGTGGGCGTGGAAGCATCCGCACCGCGCCACCGGCGAAATTGAGTACGTGCCGCTGCGTGGCGATCTGGTCATGGACAACGTCGACTTTGGCTACACGCCCGACCACGAGGTGTTGCACGGCGTGTCCGTGTTTGCCAAGCCGGGCCAGAAGGTCGCGTTTGTCGGCGCCACCGGTGCCGGCAAGACGACCATCACCAACCTCATCAACCGCTTCTACGACATCGCCGACGGCAAGATCCGCTACGACGGCATCAACGTCAACAAGATCCGCAAGGCCGACCTGCGCCGCTCGCTGGGCGTCGTGCT
>WGSR01000186.1 GCA_014871545.1 Collinsella sp.
ACACCGACTCCAACTGCTCGTGGAAGTTCTACGAGCTGCACGGCTTTAAGCGCACTGCCACGCACCGCGCCAACCGCGAGGAACGCCGCCACGCCATGCCGCGCGAAAGCTTCCTCTACGAACTGGACCTAACAGTCTAAAACCCGGCAGTTAGGGACGTTCCTCTTGTGCCGGCACCCCGGGACACTCCTTGGCAGCAGCCGCACCTAGTCGTTGGGGACGTTCTTAAATGACTAGTCGTTGGGGACAGTCTTGATCAAAACGACCGACGAAGCCCTTCTTGAGGTCGCTATATAGGGGTTCACATATAGCTGTGGTCAAAAAACATCAAATATGAGTACTGTTACCTTTTTAGTGGCAGCGAAATTCGGCTTTTTCGGGTCTCTTAGACCTCTCGACGCGTTGGATGAACTAACGTATCTCCCCAAATGTACAATAAAATGGATTTCTAACGAGAAACAATCTCGTTAGGAGTCCATTTTTTAGTACAAGCAAATGTGACAATCTAGGCAACAGTACTCATATTTGGCATTTTTTGCCCACTGCCCCTTGCGCGAAGGTCCGCAGCGGAAAGTATGGCCAGTTTCGATGCACAAAAATGGGATGGATCTTCCCTGGCAACCGCCCAGAAAGGTCCACCCCAAAGCACGCGCTCGCTAGAACGTTCCGCCGCCGCCGCCGACGCCGCCTCCGCCGCCGCCCGAGAAGCCGCCGCCACCGCCGCCGCCCGAGCTGTCGGAGCTCGACGCCAGCTCACGGATGCTCTCGTGATACACGTCATCGAACGAATCGAGCGGAGACTCGATACCGTAATGATGGTAGTACCACCAGTAGCAGGGATAATTGTCATAGAAGCCGTCGGCCTCGCGCACCTCGGGCGGCACGGCCTCGGCAAGCTGACGCAGCACTTCCTTGGAAACACCCAGCGCCACGCCCATCACCAGCAGCTTGTTCCACAGCACCAGATCGCCCGGGACGGCTTCCTTTAGGCGTGTGAAATCCTCGAGCCAATGCTTGAGCGCCTTGCAGCGAGCCGCCACCTCGGCGCCCTCCGGCGTAAAGCGGCGGAACGTAAGGCCCACGCCGATACCCACCAGCACAATCGGCACCGAGATAACCGCGGCGGTAATGTTCGCCTGTGCGCCATCGGTAAAGAAGATGGATCCCACGGGAACAAAGGCGATCAGAATACCAAGAACCAGGCAAAACACCATTGCAACAATGCCGTCCGAGGCAACGTACTCGCTATCGGCCAACTTGCCCTTAACGGTGTTCTGATAGTCCTCGAGCTTGTCGCCCACGGGTGTAGCGTGCTGCTTGACGTAGTGCTGCAGCTCGTCGAACGTGCGCGAGCGATCGCCGTTCTCGTCAGGCTTAGTACCGGCAAAGAAGACCTTGAGCACCATGTGGTCAATGCCCTTGGCCGACTTCCAGCCCGCATCACTCACCGTCACGCGATACGTCTGCTCTTCTTTTTCACGCCCCAACAGACCCTTCTTGGCCTTGGTCACGGTCGCCTGCTCCAGCTTAATCACACGGTCGTCAGTGAGCTTCATGAGCGTGGCGATATATGCCTGATCGGGCACCTCGTTCCAGCTCATGAGGGCCGAAAGCACGGCGGGATGGTCGGCCGAAGGCACATCGCGGAAATATTCGTCCTGGAAAAGCGGCTTGGGCTTGCGCTTGCGCAGCTTGAGTATAACGATTGTGCCGGTAAAGACCACCGCCGCAACAACACTTAGCACGGCAAGTGCATTAGCAATCATGCGAGCGTGAGCGCGGCGGGCGTTAGCTTCGTCGGCCCATTCCTTCTCTTCGCTCAGGATCGTTGACATGCGCTCTTCGCCCGAAGCGGCAAGCTGCGGCACCCAGTCGCTAGGGAAGGCGATGCGTGCCTCGGCGAATTCGCCCTGGTGCACGCAGGGAATGGTATAGGCGACCATGGGCTCGTCCTCATCGAGCGATACATCGCCCGTCAGCGGGCCGTGGCCCCATGCGCGGAAGTTATCGCCCTTGACGGCCGCCGTCCCGGCAGCGGCATTTGCGAAGCGCACTTCCATCTCGACGTCATCGGAATCCGCAGACCAGCCGTCACCCACGAACTTCCAGTAGAGCTCGGCGGTATCGGCCCAGTTCATGACCGCACCGGTCATGGAATAACTCACGTAGTAGATTGCACTGTCGCCGCTCTCGTGGGGGCTGAACACCTTAATCCTTACGCCGTCACCGGTCTGCTCGACCGTGTAGACGCCAGAGTCGCCCTTGTTCGCGCTATCGACTTTGTTAAACGCGGTGTCCTCTTCCTCGACACTCAGCACGTCGACGCCCGCCGTGCCGCCCTGCTGGTTGGAGCCCGTATTGATCTCCCAAAACACGCCGTTGATGTCGTCGTCGAAATCAAACTGGCGTCCCTCGACAACGGTCAGCGATCCATCGGCCTCGACCGTGGCACTGATATAGGTCTGGGTCATGGAGTAGCCGTCGGCGTGCGCGGCGACAGGCAGCAGCAACAACGCAAGCGCGACGAGCACGCAGACGGAAGCGAATCGCGCAAACAGGTGGCGCTGCCGGCTGACTTTGGCGGCGAGGGTGTTCATAGGCACATCCTTTGTCTGTAAAACCAACAGCGCCATTGTCCCACGTTTGCGGGTACGCATGACGAACATCTAGGCGACCGGAGCGCCAAACGGGATGAAAGTCACACCCGCACCCCAACAGCCAGTCATTGGGGACGTTCTTAAATGACCAGTCATTAGGGACACCCTTGGCATGGCCTGCGCCAGCAATAGATACCACTTCACAGCTCCGTCACAGGTGTAGCGGCTTTGTGTGGGCGCGGCATGCGCTGACTGAGCCGCCAGCCGAGGGGCATAAAGCAGTTGAGCGAAAACGGTTTGCCCCTTTGCCGTTCGCTCGAGGATCATGTCCCCCTTTTCCGCGGAAACCCCGGCAGTTGCGAAGAGCTGCCGGGGTTTCTGTCGTTTGTGAGGCTAAGTCGGTACGCAGCGATCGAGACCTTGAGCCGCAAACCCACCGTGCGCAATGCGCACCGCCGCCAACTTGTGAGCGCAGCAACGCCTTCCCTGCCAAGCCCCGCGCTATACTCGTCCGCATGGATATCAACGCACGCAACATAGCAACACACGCCGCGGACGCACCAGCAACGGCAGCGCCCACCCCCGTCGTGGGCCGCTTTGCCCCGTCGCCCTCGGGCCGCATGCACTTGGGCAACGTGTTCAGCTGCCTGTGCTCGTGGCTTTCGGCCCGCAGCCAAGGCGGCAGCATCGTGCTGCGCATCGAGGACCTGGACGATCGCTGCAAGCGCCCGGAACTTGCCACTCAATTGATTGACGACCTGGCCTGGCTGGGACTGGAGTGGGACGAAGGCCCCTACTACCAGCACGATCGCCTGGATCTGTACGAGGACGCCCTGCGTCAGCTGCAAGACGCCGGCCTCACCTATCCCTGTTTTTGCACGCGTGCCGAACTCCACGCCGCGAGCGCGCCGCACGC
>WGSR01000187.1 GCA_014871545.1 Collinsella sp.
CAGTGGGCGCGCGAGCAGGCGCGAAAATGCAATCTGCCGCTCGTCGAGGTGCAGCACCATCATGCGCATATCGCGAGCGTAATGGCCGAGGCCATCGCCGCGGGCCAGCTTACAACCGACGCGCGCGTCCTTGGCATCGCCTTTGACGGCACCGGCGCCGGCACCGATGGGACCATTTGGGGCGGCGAGTTTCTTGTTGCCAGCCTTGGCGGCTTTGAACGCGCCGCGCATTTGCGCACCTGGGCGCTCCCCGGCGGGGCGGCCTCCGTGCGCGACGCCCGCCGCAACGCCTTTGCCCTGCTCAGTGAGCTCGGTCTGCTCGAGCACCCAGGTGCCGCTCGGCTTTTGGACAGCCTCGACGAGCAAACGCGCAGCGTGACAGCCACCATGATCGAGCGCGGCATCAACAGCCCGCGTACCAGCAGCATGGGGCGTCTCTTTGATGCCGCGGCAGCAATTCTGGGCATCTGCGACAAGGCAACCTACGAGGGCGAACCCGCCATCGAGCTTGAGGCTGCCGCCTGGCGCGCGCTCGACAACGAAATCGCCCATTTTCCCGACAACAACGCCGGCTATTTCGCATCTGGCCCATCGTGGCTGGACGGCCCCTATGTTCTGGACCAGAAAGCACTCTTTGAGGCACTTTTGGGAGGAATTGAAGCCGGAGCGCCCGCCGACAGGCTCGCACTCGATTTCCATGTCTCCGTCGCGCGCTCCTCGGCGCGCATCGCCAGCGATATCTGCGTGCACGAGGGCATCGACACCGTCGCGCTCTCGGGCGGCGTCTTCATGAACCGACTTCTGCTTCAGCTCCTCACCCGCGAGCTCAAAAGCGCAGGCCTTACTGTCCTTGTCCCCCACACCGTACCCGTCAATGACGGCTGCATCGCCTACGGTCAGGCGGCAGTCGCAAGCGCTCGTCTTGCGCAGGTTGCATCGCAGTAGGCTGTTCGGCCAGCCCGCAAGCCGCCGTCTCACAGGTGTAGCGCGTTTGCCCGCAGCGCCCGCGAGCGCTACCATCAACTGATGGATTATTGAGCGCCCGTCCAGCGCAAAGCGTATAAAAGGGGAACAATATGTGCCTTGCCGTTCCCGGTAAAGTAGTCAAACGCGACGACGACCTCAAGGCCACCGTCGACATGATGGGCATCGAGCGCCCCGTGTCGCTGCGACTCGTGCCGACGGCGCAGGTTGGCGACTATATTCTCGTACACGCCGGCTTTGGCATCCAGATTGTCGACGAGCAGGAAGCACAGGAAACGCTCGAGCTTGTTAATGCCATGTCCGAGCTGGTCGAAGAAGACCAGCTGACCACCAACCCGGCGGAGGCTTACTAGTGGCGCCCGAGCAGCCGGCGCGCTCCGGTATCGATTTCTCGGCATTCCGCGATCCCAAGCTGGCTCGCGAGCTCATCGAGCGCATTCATGAGCTTGTCGGCGACCGCACCATCAACCTTATGGAAGTCTGCGGCACGCATACCGTGAGCATCGGGCGCTATGGCTTTCGCTCCATTATGCCGGCCGGGCTCAAGCTGCTGAGCGGCCCGGGCTGCCCCGTCTGCGTCACCGCCAACCGCGACATCGACCACGCAATCGCGCTCGCCAACATAGACGGCGCCATCATCACCACCTTTGGCGACATGATGCGCGTGCCCGGATCGTCCACCTCGCTCGCTGCACAAAAGGCGGCAGGGCGTGACATTCGCATTGTGTACTCCCCGCTCGATGCACTCGACATTGCCGAGCAAAACCCCGATCGCCCGGTTATTTTTATGGGCGTGGGCTTTGAGACCACAACGCCCACCATCGCCGCCGCCATCTTGGAGGCCGAAGCGCGCGGGCTTTTGAACTTCTCGGTCTATTGCGCCCACAAGACCACGCCGCCGGCGTTGCGCGCCATCGCTAACGATCCCGAGACCGCCATCGACGGCTTTATCCTGCCGGGACACGTCGCCACCATCACGGGCTTGGCGCCCTTTAGCTTTTTGGTCGACGAGTTCGATACCCCGGGCGTGGTCACGGGATTTGAACCGGTCGATATCCTGCAGGGCATCTGCATGCTGGTCCAGATGGTTGTCGAGGACAGGCCGGCGATTGACAACGCCTACCGCCGTGGCGTCAACGCAGACGGCAACCCCGTGGCGCGCCAGCTGGTCGAGCAGGTGTTTGAGCCATGCGACACCACGTGGCGCGGGCTGGGGCCGATTGCCAACTCGGGCCTTTCCATCCGCCCCGAGTTCTCGCGCTTTGATGCCCGCGTTCGCTTTGACGTGCCCGTTGAGCCGACGGTTGAGCCGCGCGGATGCCGCTGCGGCGACGTGCTGCGCGGAGCCATTACGCCGAGCAGCTGCCCGCTCTTTGGCCGCACCTGCACGCCCGAGCACCCCGTCGGCCCGTGCATGGTGAGTTCCGAAGGCAGCTGCGCGGCGTACTACCGTTACCGAGTCTAGCCCGAACGCCCCCGCGCACTGACACCTCCCACGATTGGAGTTTTGGATATGTCCCATAGCATCACCGATAGCACCGTCCTGTTGGGCCACGGCTCCGGCGGACAGATGATGAAGCGCATCATCGATGAGGTCTTTTTAGATGCCTTTGGTTCGCCCGAGCTGCTCGAAGGCAACGATGCCGGCGTCGCCGCGCTGCCCGCGAGCGGGCGCATCGCCATGTCGACCGACAGCTTTGTAGTCTCGCCGCAGTTCTTCCCCGGTGGCAACATCGGCCGCCTCGCTGTATGCGGAACCGTCAACGACGTCGCGACCTCGGGCGCCAACGTGCGCTACCTATCGTGCGGCTTCATCCTCGAAGAGGGCTATCCCATGGATAAGCTCCGCCAGATTGTGCAGACGATGGCCGAGACGGCGCGCGAGGCGGGCGTGTCCATAATCACGGGCGACACTAAGGTGGTCGAGCGCGGCGGGGCCGACGGCGTCTATATCAATACCGCCGGCGTGGGCGAGGTGCCTGCGGGCGTGGCGCTCAGCGGCGCAAACTGCCAGCCCGGCGATGTCATCCTGGTCTCGGGTACACTGGGCGACCACGGCATCGCCATCATGAGCCAACGCGAGGGTCTGGCGTTTTCGAGCACCATCGAAAGCGACGCCGCACCGCTCAACCACCTGATTGCCGATGTGCTTTCCGCAGCACCCGACACACGCTGCTTCCGCGACCCCACGCGCGGTGGCCTGGCCTCGACGCTCAACGAGTTTGCACAGGCCAGCGGCGTTGCCATGGAGGTCGACGAGGATGCCGTGCCCGTGCGTCCCGACGTGCAGGCCGCCTGCGAGATGCTCGGCTACGATGTGCTGCAGGTGGCAAACGAGGGCAAGATGGTTGCCGTCGTGCCGGCCGAACAAGCCGATGCGGCGCTGGCCGCCATGCGCGCCGCCCGCTACGGCGAGAACGCCGCGATTATCGGCCGCGTGCTGCCACTTGGATCGGACGCTCGACCCGCCGTGCGCGTACGTACCGGCTGGGGCTCGACCCGCATCCTCGACATGCTCGT
>WGSR01000188.1 GCA_014871545.1 Collinsella sp.
ATGCTGCTCGACGTGATGCTCATGCTGCATGCCGAGCACGGCGGCGGCAACAACTCCACGTTCGCCTGCCGTGTGCTGTCCTCCTCGGCCACCGACCCGTATTCCGCCTACGCCGCGGCTATCGGCTCGCTCAAGGGCCCGCGCCACGGCGGCGCCAACGCCAAGGTCGTGTCCATGCACGAGGACATCCGTGCGCATGTCTCCAATTGGGAGGACGAGGACGAGGTCGCAGCCTACCTGGGCAAGATCCTCGACAAGCAGGCCTTCGACGGCACGGGCCTCATCTACGGTATGGGCCACGCCGTCTACACGCTGAGCGACCCGCGTGCCGAGGTGTGCCGCCGTTACGCGCGCACGCTTGCCGCCAAGAAGGACCTGGGCGAGGAGTTCGCGCTCATCGAGCGTATCGAGCGCCTGGCCCCGCAAGTAATGCGTGATCACGGCATGACCAAGCCCATCTGCGCCAACATCGACCTGTACACGGGCTTTATCTACAAGATGCTCGGCGTGCCCGAGACGCTCTTTACGCCGCTGTTCGCCGTCGCCCGCATGGCCGGCTGGTCGGCGCACCGCATGGAAGAGCTCTTCTGCGCGCATCGCATCATCCGCCCGGCATACCGTCCGGTGATCGATCCGCTGGAGTACAAGCCACTCGCCGATCGCTAAGACGCGGACCGTTATAGAACCCGAACGTGGCCAGGGCATCACCGCCCTCGGCCACGCTTTTTATGCCAGTAGAAAGGGCTGCATCAAATGATTGTGTTTTCCGATATGGACGGAACGCTGCTGACGAGCGATAAGCAGATGAGCGACGCCACCTGGGCAATGCTCGACGAGCTTGCGCGCCGCGGTATTGAGTTTGTGCCCTGCACGGGGCGTCCGCTGTCGGGCATCTTTGAGCCCATCCTCGCCCATCCCGCCGTACACTACGCGGTCTGCGCCAACGGCGCCAGCGTCTGGCAGCTCGACGACGGTACGCCCACCGATGCCTCACGTGCCACACGCATTTTGAGCCGACCGCTCGACCGCGCCATCGCCCACCGCATCCATAGCATTGCCGCCGGCCATGACGTCACCTTCGATATCTTCGCGGACGGGCGGTGCTTCCTCCCCCGCTCGCTCTACACGCGCCTGGACGAATTCTGCGGCGGCGACCCCCACATCGCGGCTTCGCTCAAGCGTACGCGAACACCGATCGACATGGATATCGACAGCAAGATCGACGAGGTCGAGACGCTCGAACGCATCGCCATGTACTGGCACGACCCGGCCGATCGCGACGCCATCGCGGCGGAGCTCGAAACGCTCGGAGGCATTGAGGTCACGCGTTCGTACGCCATGAATATCGAGGTCATGGGCGAGGGCGCCACCAAGGGAACGGCCCTCACGTGGCTATGCGAATACCTGGGCGAGCGTCTCGCCGACGCCTGGGCGTTCGGCGACAACATCAACGACATCCCCATGCTGCAGGCAGCGGGCCACGGCATGGCCATGATCAACGCCGAGTCCGAAGACCGCGAGGCCGCCGACGCCATCACCGAATACGACAACGACCACGACGGCGTCGCCCGCACCATCATGGCCGCCCTCGCTTAGTCGTTGGGTAGTCATTGGGGACGTTCTTAAACGACTAGTCGTTGGGGACAGTCTTCGCGAAAAAGCTGCAAGGACTGTCCCCCACTGCCGGCAGAAAAGGAACGTCCCCATCTGCCGGATTAAGCGAGACTCTCCAGCACGCGACGGAGCTCCTGCTGGACGGCGTGGTCGCGATTACAACCCACCACGCGATCGGCCACCGCCTTGAGCGCGGGACGCGCGTTTTCCATCGCGCAGCCCGTGCCGACAAAGCGAATGATCTCGTAGTCGTTCATCGAGTCGCCAAACGCCATGACCTCGTCGCGTTCGACGCCATAGTGCTCCATGAGCTGCTCGATTCCCGAGGCTTTCGACACACCGGGCTGCATGGCATCGATCCATGCGTTTCCAGAAGGCGCAAAGGTAAAGAGCTGGCCAAGCTCGCGCTGCAGTACGTAGGCACTGTCCATAACGGCACAGTCATCGCAAAAGATACTCGCCTTGATGATATTTACGCTGGGATCGGGCAGCTCCCAAATGCGCTCGGCATTGGGAAGGTCCTTATCGACCTCACGCACGAACTTGCACTCGTCATCGAGCAGGAAGGACTTGGTTCGGTCAAAGAGCGCAAGATGCAGACTGGGAAACGTCCTGACGGCTTGGGCGAGCCTTCGAATCGCCAGGTGGGAATACACCTCACGGTCTACCATCTTACCGTCGGCGTAGACTTGGGCGCCGTTAGCGGCGACAAAGTCCATCTTGTCGCGAACGGGCGCAAAGAACTCGCACAGGCGATCGTAGCGACGACCTGACGATGCAGCGAAATGCACGCCATGCTCGTGTAGCGCCAGAATCAGTTCGTAGGTCTCGGGAGGCACCTGGCCGTTTTCGTCAAGCAGTGTGCCGTCCATATCGGATGCAATCAGTTTAAACATAGAAAAGCTCCCTTCGGGCTTGATGGAATCGGACGTATATCCAAAATCACCGTACCCAAAGGGAACTCAAATAAGACTCCGCGGGCGCAAACGTTACAAGGACCTAGCAAATAGCTCACGCGCGCCAGAGGCCCTACGGTCACGGCGTCAGGCAGCCCGCCAAAGAGTGTCCCCAACGACTAGTCGTTTGAGAACGTCCCCGATGACTAGTCGGCGTAGGTGAAGGTCGTGACGTCGAACATGCCCTCGGGGCGGATGCGGAGCGTCGGGATGACCGGCAGGGGCAGGAAGATGATGCCCATGATGGGGTCGAGCGGCGGCTCAATACCCATGGCGCGCGCCTTGACCATAAAGTCGTCGTGCTGCGCCGCAACGTCTTCGGCAGCGCCCTCGCTCATCAGGCCGCCGAGCGCCAGCGGAATGCGCGCCACGACCTCGCCGTTGCGCACCAGCACGTGGCCGCCCTGGCCCACGGCCTCAACGGCGGCCATCATATCGGCCGCGTTGTCGCCCACCACGCACACGTTGTGCGAGTCGTGGCCGATCGTCGAGGCGATAGCGCCGCCCGTGATGGTAAAGCCGCGCACCCAGCCGCGACCGATGTGCTTGCCGACAAGACCCAGGCCCGCGGGACCATCACCGTCGGCGCCCTCGGCCTGCAGTGACACACCGCGGCCGTGGCGCTCGATCAGCATAATACGGCGCAGGCCCTCGGCGCTCTCGGGACGAACCATGCCCGTGATGGCCTTACCCGGCACCACGTCAATCACGGCCTCGCCCGGCTTAAAGGCATAGTCGAATACGTCGAGCGAAAGATTCGGCAGCTTAACGGAGGCGCGCAGCTCATCGGCAAGGGCCGCAACCTCGGCCATCTCGGGTGCGATCTCGCCCACAAAGGTGCCGTCCTGCGCCACCAGGGCACCGGCGGCATATACACGATGCGGAGCCGTGGCAAACGTCAAGTCATTGAGCACCAGCAGGTCGGCACGCT
>WGSR01000189.1 GCA_014871545.1 Collinsella sp.
GGCCCGACCCTGCCCGTGGTGACCGCGTGCGCGACCTCGGCTCATGCCGTGGGCGAAGCGTTCCGCGCCATCAAGCATGGCTATGCCGATGCGATTCTCGCCGGCGGTGCCGAGGCGGCCATCATCCCCGATGCCGTTGCGGGCTTTACGTCCTGCCGTGCACTCACTACCAATCCCGATCCTGCGACGGCTTGTCGTCCGTTCGATGCGAATCGCGACGGCTTTGTGATGGGCGAGGGCGCCTGCGTGCTCGTGCTCGAGAGCATGGAACATGCGCAGGCGCGCGGTGTGCACATTTATGCTGAGGTCGTGGGCTACGGCAACACCGATGATGCCTATCACATCACGAGCCCCGATCCCGAGGCTGCCGGCATTGCCCGTGCGATATCGCTGGCGGTGGCCGAGGGCGACGTTAAGCCTTCCGAGGGCCTCTACATCAACGCTCACGGCACCTCGACTAAACTCAACGATTCGTCCGAGACGGCGGGCATTAAGCGTGCGCTCGGCGAGGACGCGGCGCGCGCGGCGCACGTCTCGTCGACCAAGTCGATGACCGGCCACATGATCGGTGCTACGGGTGCCATCGAGGTCATGGCCTGTGCCATGGCGCTCGAGCAGGGCGTGGTGCCCCCGACCATTAACTACCACACGCCCGATCCCGCCTGCGATCTTGACTACACGCCTAATCGAGCGGTTCGCGCCGACCTTACCTGGGCGCTTTCGACCAACCTGGGCTTTGGCGGGCACAACGCCGCCATCGCGCTGCGTAGATATACGAGGAGCTAGAGCATGGATTCCAAAAGACTTGCCGAGATAGCCGATGTTATGGAGGACCGCGGCCTCACGCGCGTACGTGTTGAGGAGCCCGATGGCACCGCGGTCGAGCTCGAGCGCGCGAGCGCCGCGCAGCCGGTTGCCGTGCCCATGCCTATGCCGGGTACCGTGACTGCTCCGGCGGTGGCTCCTGTCGCCATGCCTGCCGCCGCACCGGAGCCCGCCGCGCAGGCGCCTGCCGCCGCACCGGAGCCCAAGGGCACCGAGGTGACCGCTCCCATGGTCGGCGTTTTCTATGCTGCCCCGGCGCCGGGCGACGAGCCGTTTGTGCACGTGGGCTCTAAGGTCAAGGCCGGCGAGACGCTCTGCATCATCGAGGCCATGAAGGTTCTCAACGAGGTAACGGCAGAGGCAGACGGCGAGGTGCTCGAGATCTGCGTGGCCGACGGCGACCTCGTGGAGTTTGGCAGCTGCCTCATGAGGATCGGATAGGTGATATCCATGAACAAAGAAGAGCTTAAGGAACTGTTGCCGCATCGCGAGCCGATGCTTTTGCTCGACGAAGCCGAGCTGGTGGGCGACGAGGCCCACGGCAAGATAACGATTACGGGCGACGAGTACTTTTTACAGGGGCATTTTCCGGGAAACCCGGTCGTCCCCGGCGTGATCCAGTGCGAGATGCTCGCCCAAAACTGCTGCGTGCTGCTGATGGGCGATGAGGAGGCGCGCGGCGCGACGCCGTTCTACACGAGTCTGGACAAGGTGCGCTTTAAGCGTCCGGTGCGCCCGGGCGACACGGTGGATCTGGTGTGCTCCATCACGCGTGCGCGCGGGCCGTTCCGCTTTGCGACGGGTATCGCGAGCGTCAACGGTGAGGTTTGCTGCCGCGCCGATATGTCTTTTGCACTCATGCACGAAAGTTAAGGAAGGCTCCATGTTCGACAAAGTGCTCATCGCCAACCGCGGCGAAGTCGCGGTCCGTGTTATCCGCGCGTGCCGCGATATGGGCATCAAGACCGTCGCCGTCTACTCCACGGCCGATGCGGACGCGCTGCACGTGCAGCTTGCCGACGAGGCGTATTGCATCGGTGGCCCGCGTCTTGCCGAGAGCTACCTCAACGACGATGCCGTGCTCACCTGTGCCGTAAAGTCGGGAGCTAAGGCAATTCATCCCGGCTATGGCTTCTTTTCCGAGAAGGCGAGCTTCGTGCGCGACTGCGACAAGTATGGCCTGGCGTTTGTTGGTCCTTCGGCCAAGGTGATCGACAGCATGGGCGACAAGGACGCCGCACGTCGAACGGCTGCCGCGGCGGGCGTGCCCATCGTGCCGGGCTGCGATTTGCTCAAAAGTCCCGAGGAGGCAACGGCCGAGGCTGAGCGCATTGGCTGCCCCGTGCTTATTAAGGCGCGTGCGGGCGGCGGCGGTCGCGGTATTCGTAAGGTCGAGCGCGTGGAAGATGCGGCAAAGGCCTTTATTGAAGCACGAGCCGAGGGCGAGGCCGTTTTTGGCGACGGCGAGTGCTACATGGAGAAGTTCGTCGCGCCGGCGCATCACGTTGAGGTACAGATTATGGCCGATAAGCAGGGCCATGTGTTTTCGCTCGGCGAGCGCGAGTGCTCGGTGCAGCGGCGCAACCAAAAGCTAATCGAGGAGAGCCCCGCGCCGTGCCTCGACGGACACGACGACATTCGTGCTCGCATGCACAAGGCAGCGCGTGACCTGGCTCGTGCCGTCGGCTACGAAGGAGCCGGTACCATCGAGTTCCTGTATTCGGACGACGGCAATTTCTACTTTATGGAAATGAACACGCGCTTGCAGGTGGAGCATCCGGTTACGGAGTTTGTGACCGATACCGACTTGGTCAAGTGGCAGCTGCGCGTGGCAGCCGGCCAGCCTCTGCCCTTTGAGCAGGAGGACATGCCGGTCCGCAACCACGCCATGGAGTGCCGCATCAATGCCGAAACGCCGGACTTTCTGCCGTCATGCGGAACGGTCACCGCGTTGCGTGTGCCGGGTGGTCCGCGCGTGCGCTGGGATTCCGCCATGTTTACCGGTGCTAAAGTTCCGCCGTACTACGACTCCATGCTTGGCAAGCTCATCGTGTGTGCGCCCACGCGTGACGGCGCCATTCGCAAGATGCGCTCGGCCCTGGGCGAGCTCGTGATTGAGGGCGTGAGCGAAAACAGCGAGCTTCAGCTCGACGTGCTGGCAAACGACGAGTTCTTGTCGGGCATGTATCACACCGATCTGATGGGGCATCTCTATGCTGATGAATAGAAAAGCGAAGACGGTCAACGTCCTCGAGGGACCGATGACCGAGTCGTGCGCCGAGTTTCCCGCGCGCCACGTGTTTATCAAGTGCCCGGAGTGCCGCCGCGTGATCGATGAGGCGCGCCTGCACGACAACCTCGAGGTCTGCCCTCGTTGCGGCAAACACTTTCGCGTGAGCGGGCGCGACCGCATGCGCATGACGATTGACGAGGGCACGTTTGAGGAATGGGATGCCAGTCTGGCGCCGGAGGACTTCCTCTCGTTTCCCGGCTATGCCGACAAGCTCAAGAGCGTGAGCGAGCGTTCGGGCGAGCACGATGCCGTTGTGTGCGGCAGGGGCAAAATCTGCGGTTGCGATACCGCGCTCTTCTTTATGGACGCCAACTTTATGATGGGCTCGATGGGTTCCGTGGTGGGCGAGAAGATCTGTCGCACATTTGAGC
>WGSR01000019.1 GCA_014871545.1 Collinsella sp.
GTCCTGTGCCTTTGTCTGGGCGTGGGCAGCTTCTTTGATTATCAAATCTCGAGTGCGCTGTTCAACATCGGCAGCATGTACGGTCGCTTTGTCGAGGCGGCCGGTGAGCTGCCGTTCGAGCTGACGGCGAGCGTCGCAGGCGTTATGCTCGTGCGCTCGGCTCGCTCCGATTCCAAGGCGAGCAAGTGGCTAGCCGCGCTGGGCGTTCTGATCAACGTGGGCCTGGTCGGCTACGAGATTATCGGATCGCTGCGCATCGGCGGCAAGCTCATCGCATTTCAGCTGGTTCTGACGTTTGCGTTGGTCATCGCAGCCAACTTCATCGCCTACCGCCTTACGCGCGACACCGCGCCCGACGAGCTTACGCGCTGGGCGTTGATGGTGCTGGCCGTGTGGGTCGCTCAGGCCATCATCCTCAACGTCATTGTTAAGCCGTTATGGTCGCGCCCGCGCATGCGCGTGATCGAGGTCACGCCGGGGCTCAATTTTCAGCCGTGGTGGGTGATCGGCAACCCCGACAAGTGGGCCTATATCGCCGCCGGCGTGATCAAGGACGGGTTCAAGTCGTTTGCGAGCGGACACACGGCGCATGCGGCGATCGGTCTTATGCTCGCCGGGCTTCCTGCGGCGGCCTTTAAGGAAAAGCCGTCGCGCCGTCGTGTGGTCTTTTGGACGGCGGCCGTGGTCGCGGTGCTCGTCGCGTTTGGCCGCATCGTGATCGGTGCACACTTTTTGAGCGATGTGAGCTGCGGTTTTGCCCTGGTACTGGCACTTGAGTGCCTTGCCGCGCGCATTGCCTATCCCAACGGCGTACAATAGCTCCGTTTGAATCATCTGGCCGATACCCGGTAAGAGAGGATTGCCATGCTCGCGTTCAACAACGATTATTCCCACGGCGCACACCCGGCAGTGCTGCAGGCGCTCGTTGATACCAATATGGAGCCGCAGCCCGGCTATGGTACCGATGCACACACCGAGCGTGCCAAGCAACTTATCCGCGAGGCCTGTCAGGCCCCCGATGCCGACGTGTTTTTTCTGGTGGGCGGCACGCAGGCCAACGCGACGGTGATCGACATGCTGCTCGCGCCGTACGAGGGCGTCGTTGCTGCTGAGACTGGCCATGTCGCCTGCCACGAGGCGGGCGCCATCGAGTTTGGCGGCCACAAGGTGCTCACCATCCCCGGCTGCGAGGGCAAGATGCACGCCGAGGACCTCGAGAACTATATCCAGGTGTTCTACGAAAACGAGAGCTACGAGCACACGGTGTTCCCGGGTGCCGTGTACGTGAGCCTATCGACCGAGTACGGCACGCTGTACTCCAAGGCTGAGCTCGCGGCGATTCACGCAGTGTGCCAGAAGCGCGAGATTCCGCTGTTTGTGGACGGTGCCCGCCTGGCCTATGCGCTGGCGGCCGATGAGTGCGACATTACCCTGCCCGAGCTGGCGCAGCTGTGCGACGTGTTCTACATCGGCGGCACCAAGTGCGGCGCGCTCTGCGGCGAGGCCGTGGTGTTTTGCGGCATGCACGCCCCGGCGCACCCCATTCCGCGCATTAAGCAGCACGGTGCGTTGCTGGCCAAGGGCCGCCTGACGGGCGTGCAGTTTGAGGCGCTCTTTACCGACGGCCTGTATTTTGAGATTGGTCGCCAGGCGATCGAAACCGCGCAGGCGCTTCGTCGCGTGCTGCACGAGCACGGCTACCGGTTCTTCTTGGAGACGCCCACAAACCAGCAGTTTGTGATTCTGCCCAACGAGGACATGGCCCGCATTCGCGAGCATGCCTCGGTCGAGTACTGGGAAAAGTACGACGATACCCACACGGTGGTGCGTTTTTGCACCAGCTGGGCCACGACGCAGGAGGATATCGACGCGTTGGCGGCGGTTCTGTAGCCTGATGTAATGACGAGGGGCCGCCTTGCGCTGGGTTTGGCGCAAGGCGGCCTTTGCTTTTGGGGAGAAGGGTTGTATGACCGAGATGTCCGAGCCGACGATTCGCCTGGCGACGCCCGATGATGCGCCAGCGTTGCTTGCCATCTATGAGCCGTATGTGCGCCAGACGGCGATTACCTGCGAATACGAGGTGCCGAGCGTTGAGGAGTTCGCCGGGCGCATCGAGCGTACGCTCAAGCGCTATCCGTATCTGGTGATGGAGTTGGACGGGCGTCCGGTAGGCTATGCCTATGTGAGTCCGCTCAACAGCCGCGAGGCATACGACTGGTCGGTCGAGACATCGATTTACCTGGCGCGCGATGTACGCCATGGCGGGCTGGGTCGCAAGCTGCATGACGCGCTCAAGCAATGCCTGATCGCGATGGGCATCACCAACATGTGCGCCCTCATCGCCGTGCCGCACGATAAGGACGATGAGTACCTGACGCACAACAGTCAGGATTTCCATGCCCATATGGGATATCGCCTGGTGGGCACCTTCGACCGCTGCGCCCAAAAGTTCGGCCGCTGGTACGACATGTGCTGGATGGAGCTGGTCCTGGCTGAGCGCACACCCAACCAACCCAAACCAATCTGGTTTCCCGACCTCCCCAAACCCACCATTTAGGGACAGGTTTATTTTGGCCGCTTTGTAGCGTCAATCCACCGCGAGAAGTACGGATTCACGCGTCTTTTGATGCGGATGGGCTTAATTTGGCTTCGATTTGGGTCCGTTTGGCTTCGATTCGAACTAAGTGAGTAGACTTTTTGGCGCAGGTCGAGCACAAGGCGTATCTGCCTTAGTAAAACCGCAGGTCACAGAGGTGACAGTTTTTGGTGTGCTCGACAGGTCACGAAAAGTCTACTCACTTAGATTTGCGGTACTGGATATTCTGAGCAGGAACAGTTGAGCTTGGACGGCGCGTATTGCCAGGCGATGTTGGCATTTGTGCCATGCTGGCTTGAGATTTAATAAAACCGCAGGTAAAACGTTCATTAGGTACAGTTTGCCTCGTTTGGTGCGCTAGCCGATGGGCTCGGTGTATTTGGCGCGGTCGGTGCGTTGGATGCGCTTAGAGACATGGAGCGGTCGGCCGTCGGTGTCGTAGACGTAGTCGGTGATCAGGATCAGCGCCTGCCCGCGCTCGACGTTGAGCAAAAACGCCTCGTTTTGCGAGGCATAGCACACCTCAAAGGTCTTATGTCCCTGTGCTGGCGCGCGATGGAATTCTTGGCGCAGCGTCGCGTAGAGCGAACCGTTGATATCGCGATCGATGAGCGTCTCGAAGCTTGGCGGCAGGTAGGTGGTCTCCAGGCACAGCGGCACGTCGTCCAGGTAGCGCAGGCGGACAAGTTTGACGAGCTTGCTGCCCACGGCGGCGTCAAAGAACTTAGCTATGCTGCCGGCCGCCTTGGCAAAGCCCGAGTCCACGGTGCGCGTGGTGGGCTTCATGCCCTGACCTTCGACCTGCTTGGTATAGCTCGAAAACACTAGGTTGTTCTCGTGGAGCGCGGGCGTGTCGGCCACAAAGGCGCCACGCCCGCGCTCGGTGCGCACCAGGCCCTCATCAACGAGAACCTTAAGGGCGTGGCGCACGGTGCTGCGCGACAGCCCCGATTCGTCCATGAGCTCCATCTCGGACGGCAGCTTGTCTCCGCGTGCGTAGATGCCGGCGGCGATGCGGTCGCGAAGCGTACCCGCCAAGCGCTCGTATTGGCTCAGTTTCTTTTTAGATGAAGCGTTCATGCGATCAGCCTATATTTAACTTGTATGCTTATCTAAGCAAGCATGTATTCAACACAACAATAAAACCGCTGGTATTGAGCTACCGAAAACCTTACCAGCAAAATTTCTAAGATAAATATAGCATACAACTAGTCGACATAACCAAAACATGTATGTAACTTATATGCCATCGAGAGCATCAAACGAGAAGAAAGGCTGATGCACGATGACTACTCAGGAACAGGTTAAGGATGTCGTCTCCCAGGTTTTGGCTGACAAGGCAGACAAGGGCGGCATCAAGCGCGTCGTGTGGATTGGTGCCGGCGGATCCAACGGCGGCAACTATCCTGCCCAGTACTTTATGGAGCACGAGGCCACGCAGGTCGTGAGCTCCAGCTACACCAGCAACGAGTTCGTGCACGCCACCCCGGCCTACGTCAACGAGAACACCCTGGCCGTCGTCGTGTCCATGCGCGGCACCAAGGAGACCATCGTTGCCGCCCAGGTCGCCAAGGACCACGGCGCCAGCACCATCGCCATCTATGTTGACGAGTCCGGCCTCACCGAGGTCTGCGACTACAAGATCCAGTACGACAGCCTGGCCGTCGACGAGTCCTGCATGGGCCGCACCAACTCCGCCGTCGTGACCATGATCGCCATGGAGCTTACGCAGCAGACCGAGGGCTATGCCGAGTACGAGACCGCTATGGCTGCGTTTGACTTGGTCGACCCCATCTATCGCAAGGCCGTCGAGTACACCCGTCCGCTTGCTGCCAAGTGGGCCGAGCAGAACGCCGACAAGCCCTGCATCAACGTCATGGCTCAGGGTCCGCTCTTTGGTGCCGCCTACGTCTTTAGCATCTGCAACGTGCAGGAGATGCTGCAGATCGACTCCTGCACCATCAACACCTGCGACTTCTTCCACGGCCCCTTCGAGATCCTGGACAAGCGCACCTCGCTGTTCCAGCTCATCAGCGTCGGCCGCAGCCGCTGCAACGACGAGCGCGGCATCCGCTTCGTCAACCAGTACGGTGGCGAGCGCGTCTATCAGCTCGACGCCAAGGAGCTCGGCCTCAACGACATCAAGGACAGCGTGAGCGAGTACTTCAACCACCTGATCTTCGCCCCGATCCTCAACAATGTGTATATGCGCGCGCTCTCCGCCGTCACCCACAAGGACTACATGACGCGCCGCTACATGTGGAAGCTTGAGTATTAGTTACGCGGTTTTACCAAACCGCGTAACGGATCGACGCTGCGCGGTCCGCATTTGGGCAATCTGACGTTCAACTTCAAGGGCGCGACCAGAAGGTCAGCGCCCTTTCGTTTCACGTCACCTTGCCTCAAATGCGGCCCGCTCGCTGACTTATGCTCAACCAGCGGCGCCTTAGACGTTGGGAACGTTCTTAAATGACTAGTCATTTGGGAACGTCCCCAATGAGTATGTGGGGAAGCAGATTTTTCCGTTCGGCGATTTGTGTCTTGAAAAATGTATATAACGACTATAACGTAGTGTGAAACATATTGGAAACAATACCGAGGAGGCTGCGTTGAAGAAAAGCAATCTGGGCTATGTGCTGGTGCTGATTGCCGCGCTTATGTGGGGCACCATCGGAATCTTTGTAAACGGCATCTCGGCCATGGGCGTTTCGTCCCAGAGCATGGCTGCCTTTCGCTTGTTGGTCGGAGCGCTTATCTTGGCGCCGGTCCTGATGTTTATGGGCTGCCGTCCGGGTGAGGGGTCTACCGTGGCTCAGGGTCCGCTGGCCCTGTTCAAGGCAAGCCCCAAAGAGCTCGTCCCCTGCGCGCTTGTCGGTATCGTCGGTCTGGCCGCCGCCAACACCTGCTATTACGAGTGCATGGGCGAGGTGGGCATGTCCACGGCCTCGGTGCTGCTCTACACCTCGCCGGTGTTTGGCGTCGCGCTCGGCCGCGTGCTTTATCGCGAGGACGTGACCCCTAACAAGCTCGTTGCCATTGTCTTTAACATCGTTGGCTGCGTGCTTGCGGTGACCAATGGCGACCTTTCCGGTTTTCATTTTTCGGTTTGGGGCGTCACGTCGGGCGTGATTGCAGGCCTTTGTGGTGCGTCGCTCGCGGTGTTTAGCCGGATAGCAACCAAGACGGTCCACCCGCTGGCTGTCACGTTTTGGGGCTTTGTTTTTGGCGGTGCGGTTATGGCAGCTATCGCGGCTCCGTGGCCGGATGTCACCGCGGCAATGTCGCCACAGCTGCTGCTGTTGTTCCTTGGCTTTGGACTCATCCCCACAGCCGTGGCCTACATCTTATATATGCAGGGTCTGTCCATGGGGCTCGAGACGTCGAAAGTTCCCGTCGTAATGTCATTCGAGACGGTCGTCACCGTACTGGTGGGCATTGGTGTCTATGCCGAGCCCGCCGGCGCGATTAAAGTCCTGGGCATTGTGCTGGTGCTCGCGTCCATCCTGATTATGAACACCGACTTCTCCAGGCTGCGCAACAGTGTGTTTGTCGGTCATGTCGTTGAGAGCATGACCTTTAAGCCCAATGCGTGGTGGACGGAGAAATCGCAGGACATGGATCTGTTTAAGGAACGCACCGGCATCGCGCTGGAGCCCACCGTGCAGGAAAGCCCCTGGTACTTCGTGCGATAGGGGATTGCGCGCAGGGTCTGACCTGGGGTTATCCAGCTAGCGCCGGCCTACCCAGCCCAACGTTTCAAGTACGTTAAACCCGTCAACGGTCGATTTTCACCCGCGAACGGTCTTTATACTAATTAGCAATATAAGCAACGTATAAGACGTTATAATGACCATAACGAAAAGGAGGAGGCAAGATGAATCAGATCATTCTCGCATCTCATGGCGGCCTGGCCGCAGGCGCCAAAGACACGCTCGAGATGGTTCTCGGCGACGTGTCGAACGTCCACGTCGTGTCGCTTGCTCGTGACGACAAGGAGCCCATCACCAATAAGGTGGACGCCATGATCGCCACGTTCAACGCGGACGACACCGTCTATGTGCTGACCGATATGCTCGGCAGCTCGGTCAACAACAGCATGGTCGAGCTTTCCAAGAACGGCACGAAGTTCACGGTTGTCAGCGGTTTCAACATCCCGCTGGCGCTCACGCTCGCTATGAGCCCCGTCCCCGTCGAGGGCGCCGAGCTCGCGGCCCTCATCAACGAGGCCCGCAACGGTCTGACCAACCCCAACGCACCGGCCCAGCCCGCCGCGGCTCCCGCCAAGAAGGCCAAGGCGTCCCGTCACAGCTCCGGTCCCGCCAAGATCGTCCTCGCACGTCTTGACTACCGTCTGCTGCACGGCCAGGTCGTCTTTACCTGGACCACCAAGGTTCAGGCCGAGCGCATCATCGTCGTCGACAACGCTGCCGCCAACGATGACATCAAGAAGGGCGCTCTTAAGCTGGCCAAGCCCCAGGGCGTGCGCCTGAACGTCTTCACCGTCGAGCGTGCCCTCGCCAAGATGGACAAGCTCAACACCCTCGGCGAGCGCGTCATGTTCGTCTTTGGCAACACGGCCGAGATGCTGCAGTTCTGCCAGGGCTACAAGCTCGATGCCATCAACCTGGGCGCCACCGCCAACCACGACGGTGCCGATCAGGTCGGAGGCAAGGACAGCTCCGTCTTCCTCGACGCCACCCAGAAGGCCGACGTCAACCAGCTGCTCGACATGGGCATCAAGCTCTACGTCCAGCAGACCCCTACGTATCAGAGCGTCGACATCGACGCCAAGCTGTAATCAACCAGGCTTTTGCCTGACTGAAAGGAGAAGGGTATGAATACGTTCATCAGTGCGGTGCTCGTCGGCCTCGTCGGCGTGTTCTGCATGTGGGACTCCCGCCTGCTCGGTCGTCTTAACTTCGAGCAGCCCCTCGTTGGCGCTACGCTCGTCGGTCTGCTGCTGGGCGATGTGCCCACCGGCCTTGCCGTCGGTGCCGCCGTCGAGCTCGTGTCCATGGGCCTGGTGCAGGTCGGCGCCGCCGTTCCGCCCGATATGGTCCTGGGCGGCATCGTGGCCGCTGCCTTTGCGTGCCTGACCGATGCTTCCGCCGAGACCGCCATGACGATCGCCATCCCGGTCGCCGTCCTGGGTCAGCTCCTCGGCATCGTGTTCCGTTCCATCATCGCCGCCCTCACCCATGTGGCAGATAGCGCGATCGATAACGGAAAGTTCAAGACCGCCTACCGTATGCACATCTGCGCCGGCTCCGGTCTGTACGCCATCATGTACTTCCTGCCGATCTTCCTCGCCGTCTTTGTTGGCACCGACCTGGTTCAGGCCATCGTCAACATGGTTCCCGAGTGGCTGTCCACTGGTCTTAACGTTTCGACCAAGATCATGACTGCCTACGGCTTGGCCCTGCTGCTCACCATGATGATCAAGAAGGGTATGACTCCGTTCCTGTTCATCGGTTTCCTGCTCGCCGCTTACCTCAACCTGTCCGTCATCGCGGTCGCTCTGATCGGTGTGTGCCTGGCTGTCGTCTTCATGGGCTTCAAGTTCAACGGTTCCCATGCAGCCGCCGGTGTCGATTCCGACTACGATCCGCTCGAAGACGACGAAGACTAAGGAGGAACACACTATGGCAACCGCAACCAAGGACGTGTCCCTGAACAAGAAGGTCAGCCAGTTCTTCTGGCGCTCCTGGGCCATCCAGGCCTCTTGGAACTACGAGCGTCAGATGAACATGGGCTTCCTCTACGGCATGGTTCCCACGCTCGATCGCCTCTATCCGGATGAGTCCGACCCCAAGCAGCTCGCTGCTAAGAAAGAGGCTTACCACCGTCACATGGCGTTCTACAACTGCACCCCGCAGACGAGCGCTTTCATCCTGGGCCTCTCCGCCTCCATGGAGGAGGAGTACGCCAAGGATCCCGAGAACTTCGATCCCGATTCGATCAACGCGGTCAAGACCTCCCTCATGGGTCCGCTTTCCGGCATCGGTGACTCCTTCTTCCAGGGCACCATCCGCGTTATCGCCTTTGGCCTGGGCGTTCAGCTGGCTCAGCAGGGCTCCATCATGGGCCCGATCCTGGCTATGCTCATCTCCATCGTCCCCTCTGTGCTGATCACTTGGTTCGCAGCCAAGATGGGTTATCAGGGCGGCCACGAGTACCTGAGCAAGCTTCAGGGCGGCGACCTCATGGAGAAGCTCATGTATGTCTGCGGCATCGTGGGTCTTATGTCCGTGGGCGGCATGATCGCTACGCTGATTGGCGCCACCACCCCGCTGCAGTTCGCTGAGGGCACCGTCGTGATCCAGGACATCCTGGACGGCATGATGCCCCAGATGATCTCCCTTGGCCTCACCGGCCTTATGTACTGGCTCATCAAGAAGAACGTCAACACCGGTTGGCTTCTCGTGATCGCCATCGTGGGCGGCATCGCCCTCTCCGCGGCCGGCATCCTGGCCTAGTCGCGACCAAGCGTCTAACCGCTTTCCCCCGGGGGCCTGCCTGGCATCCCATACCCCAGGCAGGCTTCCATTCCCAAAATGCGACAATGGGACAGTCCCCTTGTCGCATCCTCAACGGGCCGGCGACTCGGTCCAAACCACGGTAACCCTGCGAGCGCCCGGCAATGTGGCGCCGCAAAAATCGAAAGGAATGTGTCAGATGTACGAGATCGACCTTAACCTCCCTAAGCAGATCGTCGCTGACGTCCTGTCCAACCACGAGATCCACAGCGTCGCCTTCGTCGGCTGCGGTGCTTCCATGTCCGACCTTTACCCCGCCAAGTACTTCCTGGCCAACAACACGGACAAGCTGAACGTTCAGATCTTCACCGCTAACGAGTTCAACTACGACACGCCTTCCTGGGTCAACGAGCACACCTTCGTGATCACCTGCTCCCTCGGTGGCTCCACGCCCGAGACCGTCGAGGCCAACAAGACCGCCAAGAAGCACAACTGCCCGGTCGTCTCCCTCACCAACAAGGCTGGCTCCGCTCTGACCGTCGACGCTGACTACGTCATCGTTCACGGCTTCCACGCCAACTTCGCTGCCAAGTGCGAGAAGCCCGGCTACGCCATCGCTCTTGCTGTCGAGATCCTTCAGCAGACCGAGGGCTATGACCACTACGAGGACATGATCACCGGCCTCACCAACGTCTTCGAGCTCTGCGAGAACGCCGCTCAGTCCGCCAAGGGTCTTGCCAAGCAGTTCGCTCAGGACTTCAAGGACGACAAGATGATCTACTTCATGGCTTCCGGTGCCTCCGAGAAGATGGCTTACTCTCACGCCGCCTTCCTGTTCACCGAGATGCAGTGGATCGACGCCGCTGCCTACAACACCGGTGAGTACTTCCACGGCCCGTTCGAGGTTTCCACCGAGGGTAAGCCCTACGTCTTCTTCATGTCCGATGGCGCTACCCGTCCGATGGACGCCCGCGCCCTCACCTTCCTTGAGCGCATGGGCGCCAAGGTCGCTCTGATCGACTCCAAGGACTACGGCCTGGCTGACGCCGTGCCCGCGAGCGTCGTCACCTACTTCAACCCGCTGCTGCACCTCGCCGTTATGCGCGAGTACGGCAACCAGATCGCCGAGGCCCGTCAGCACCCGCTGACCATGCGTCGCTACATGTGGAAGCTTTCCTACTAATCACAAGTAAGTAGACCTTACGGGTTGATTGAGAGGGGATGGGGTTTGCGCCCCATCCCCTTTTTTGCTCTGGGGAGGGTGCGTCTGTCGCGCCGTAAAACCCCAGATAAAACCCACCAAAATAAACCTGACCCTTTTTGGCAGGTGGGAGGAGATGCATATGATCAAAGCAGTGCTGTTTGACATGGACGGCGTGCTGGTCGATACCGAGTGGTTCTACAACCGTCGCCGCGTGGCGTTTATGGAGGAGAAGGGCTTTCACTTTGACGAGATCCCCGATCTTTCGGGGTCTAACGAGCCGGCCATTTGGGAGGCGCTGGTGCCCGACGATGTTGAGCTGCGCGAGCGCCTGCGCGTGGAGTATAAGCAGGTCTACAGCCCGGACCACCCCGTTCCGTATGCCGAGCTGCTCAACGAGCAGACGGAGCCGGTGATGCGTGAGCTGCACGAGCGCGGCGTGAAGTGTGCCATCGCGAGCTCGTCCTATCGCGAACTTATTGACGAGCTGGTGGAGATTGCCGGCATTGCCGATGTGCTGGACTACACCATCAGCGGTCACGAGTGCAGTGCGTTTAAGCCCGATCCCGAGATCTATTTGCGTGCCATGGAGGCGCTGGGGGTGGAGCCTGCCGAATGCCTGGTTATCGAGGACTCGCCTTTGGGCATCGAGGCCGGCAAGCGCTCCGGCGCCCGCGTCCTGGCGCTGCGTCCGCACGAGGGCGTCAACCTCGATCAATCGCGAGCCGATGCCGTTATCGATAATCTGACCGACATTTTGGCCGCTTTGTAGTGTCAATCCGCCGCGAGAAGCACGGGTTCAAACGTTTTTTGCGGTGGACTGGCTCAATTTGGTTTCGATTTTGATCCGTTTGGCTTCGATTCGGGCTAAGTGAGTAGACCTTTTGGCGCAGGCCGAGCACAATGCATATCTTTCTTTGTAAAACCGCAGGTCACAGGGGTGGCGGTTTTGGGCGTGCTCGGCAGATCGTAAAAAGTCTACTCACTTGTAATTTGGGCCTTTGGTCGTGGGGGTTGCTGGTCCCGCTTTGGTTGTCGAGGGAGGGTGAATTGAAGCACCCTCGCACGCTCCGTGCTACAATCGCCGACATGCCTCACAACTACATCTGCCTTCGAAAGGAGCCCGCGTGGCGAACGCCATCGATCAGCTCACGGACCGCGTGCTCATGCTCGGCCGCCTCACCATCGTCCGCCGCACTATTACCGCCGTGGCGGTCACAATTTCCGCCGTTCTCCAGACATTTCTGATCCAGGCATTCATTCAGCCCGCCGACCTGCTTCCGAGCGGCCTCACCGGCGTCGCGGTTCTGCTCGATCGCGTTACCTCGCTCGGCGGCGTTCACATCGACATCTCGCTCGGTATGCTCGCACTCAACATTCCCGTGGCGCTCCTATGCTGGAGCGGCATTAGCAAGCGCTTCGTCATCTTCTCGATGATGCAGGTCGTGCTCTCATCGCTGTTCCTCAACGTCTTTCACTTCGCACCGTTTTTGGGCGACAAGATTATGCTCATCATTTTTGGCGGCGTGGTCTCGGGTCTGGGCGCTGCCATCGCGCTTAAGTCCGGCGCATCCACCGGCGGTACCGACTTTATCGCGCTGTGGGTCTCCAACCACACGGGCAAGACCATCTGGGGCGTCATCTTTGGTTTCAACTGCTTTATCCTGGCGATCTTTGGCTTTATGTTTGGCTGGGACAAGGCGGCGTACTCCATCGTGTTCCAGTTTATTTCGACCAAGACCATCGACAGCTTCTATCGTCGCTACGACCGCGTGACGCTGCAGATCACGACGCGTAAGGCAGACGAGGTCATGACTGCCTACGTAAACCATTTTCAGCACGGCATTAGCTGCGCCGAGGTCGTCGGCGGATATAGCCGCGAAAAGATGTACCTGCTGAACACCGTTGTCTCGACCTACGAGAGTCAGGACATTATCAAGCTGGTGTGCGACGTTGATTCCGGCGCCGTGATCAATGTGTTCCACACGCTCAACTTTGTGGGCGGCTGGTGGGGTGGTCATGTCGACGAGCCCATGCCCACGGCCGTTCCCGATCCCGACAAGCCCGCACGCATGGCCAGCAGGCAGGCGCGCCTCAGCGAACAGGACAGCCTGCAGCAGGACGACGGCAAGTAGGGTATTGGCATTTTGCCGGTCCTGCGCAACCCATCCGAACGAGCCCCCCCGAAAGCCCTGTTGCTTTCGAGAGGCTCTCGTTTGCCCAGATAAAACCTACCAAAATGAAGCTGTCGCTTTTTGGTAGGGAGGGTGTATCGTTTTATCATTATGAGGTAATATGAAACTAGACGTTATATACGTATTAGTTATTTCGATATTTCGATAAGAGTGATTAGATATGCCTGCGCCCAAAAATGCACCGCTTTACCAGCAGATTTACGACGAAATCAAGGATGCGATCGAGAAAGGTGTTTATGCACCCAAGGAGCGTATTCCGTCCGAGCTTGAGCTAGCCGAGCAGTACGACGTGAGCCGCATTACGGTGCGCCGCGCCGTCGAGGAGCTGTGCTCCGATGGCTACCTGGTTAAGCAGCAGGGCCGTGGCACCTTTGTCTCCACGCCGCACATCAATCGCCAGTTTCACGCCTCGACGCTGCAGACGTTTACCGCGCTGTGTGCCGGCAACGGCATGAAGGCCGGTGCGCACGTGATCGATCGCCAGATCGTTCCGGCGCGCCAAAACGAGATGGAGTTCTTTGGCCTGCAGAAGGATGCGCTGCTGCTGCATATCAAGCGCGTGCGTACGGCCGACGGCGAGCCCATCTTTGAGGAGAACATCTTTGTGCCGTTTGATGCCTACCGTGAGCTGTTGACGGCCGATCTTGAGGACAAGTCGATTTTTGCCGAGGTCGAGCGTGTTGGCGGAACGCCGATTGTTTCGGTTGGCTACCGCACGGTCGAGGCCGTTCGTGCCAATACCGAGCAGGCGGCCGAGCTGGGCATTGCTCCGCACGATCCGCTGCTCAACCTGCGTGCCGGCTTCACGGGTCCCAATGGCGAGCCGGTCCTGATGGGTAAGCAGTACTACGTGGGATCGCGCTACGTTATGGTGATGTAGG
>WGSR01000190.1 GCA_014871545.1 Collinsella sp.
GAATTTATGCCCGTCCTGAGCGATGCCGACCTCGCCGATCCCGATATCGCGCGTCGAATCTCCCCCGCCGTCATGTCCTACCACGGCATCCAATACCAAAGCATGGCGCCCGAGGTCATGGATGCCGCTCAGCTCGACTGGCTGCAAAACCATCTCTGGATCCTCTCGGGACTCTACGGATGCGTACGCCCCTTCCATGCCGTTGAACCGTATCGGCTGGAGATGGGCGCGAAGCTTGTCGTCGACGGTGCCCGAGACCTCTACGCATTTTGGGGCGACAAGCTCGCACGGGCTATCGCTCCGGCAGACTCCAACGCTACGATCGTCAACCTCGCCAGCGCGGAATACGCCAAAGCCGTTCTGCCCCGCCTCACCACCGATGTCGCGGTCGTCACATGCCTCTTTGGCGAAGGCGTCCGCAACGGCAAGCCCATCCAGCGCTCGACCGCCAGCAAAAAGGCACGCGGCTCCATGGTGCGCTGGATGGCAGAAAACAAGCTCGAGGATGCAAGCGAACTTACCGCATTCAACATCGGCTATCGTCACATCCCCGAGCTTTCAGACAAAAACACCCTGGTTTTCATGAACGCGCAGGCACAATAGGCCCGCCGTTTCCAAACACCCCGTTACTCCGCCAAGCCATCGGCCTTTGCAATCTCGCTTGTCGAGCCATCTTGGTAGGTAATCTTAACGTGCTCTACGTCGGATACCGTAACACCCGACGGAGGTTCCAAACGCCACTCCGTCAGAGCGATATCCATGGTCGTGGGCACATCGCCCTGATCTTTGAGCTTCACCATGAGTGTTTTGAGTGCCTCATCAAACGTCACGCGTTCGATTTCTTCACCCGGAATAGACCCGCCGCTCAACTGCAGCTGCACAAACGCGTCGCGCGGATACCAATAGTCGCCCGGCGCGGCCACCGTGTTACCGCCAGCGACCTTCACCGTCATGATCGGCAGGGCATCGTCGGCCTCAAACTCCCAGGCGGCGCCGCCGCGACCGCCAAACGTCCAAATACAAAAGGCAATCACCAGCACGGCAAGCACCGCAAAGCCAATCGCGACCAACCCATGGTGTGCACGGCCCTCCTCGGCCGATACGTCCCATTGTGTCTCTCGATATAGATGCTTGTCTTCCATGTACGCCTCCCCACGGGCACGCTTGTTAGGCCAATCGTACCCATTCAGGCTATACTTGAGCCCATGACATAACGGGGAGCTTGCAGGACAAGACGGCAGGCTGAGACTGGGCGCGCCCGCCCTGACCCGCAAACCTGATATGGGTAATGCCAACGAAGGGAGCCGTGCCAATGAGCACACAGACCGAGCCCAAGCTCGTCACGCAAATCGACTTCGCCCGCGCCGGGCAGATCACACCGCAGATGAAGGAAGTCGCCGAGCGCGAGCATCGCGACCCCGAGTACATTCGCGAACGCGTGGCCGACGGCCGCATCGCCATCCCCGCCAACATCGTGCATATCAAAAAGGGCATGCGTGCCTTTGGCGTCGGCGAGGGCCTGTCCACCAAGGTCAACGTGAACTTGGGCATCTCGGGCGACAAGGCCGACGCCGCTGAGGAATGGAAGAAGGTCAAGATCGCCGAGGACTTTGGCGCCGACGCCATCATGGACCTCTCCAACTCGGGCAAGACGCGCCAGTTCCGCCAGCAGCTCATCGACGAGACGCCGCTCATGGTAGGCACCGTCCCCATGTACGATGCCATCGGCTACATGGAAAAGCCGCTGGTCAAGCTGACCAAGGACGATCTGCTCGAGGTCGTGCGTGCACACGCCGAAGACGGCGTGGACTTTATGACCATCCACTGCGGCATCAATAAATCGGTCATCAAGACCTTCAAGGAGACCGGCCGCCTCATGAACATCGTCAGCCGCGGCGGCTCGCTGCTGTTTGGCTGGATGGAAGTCACCGGTAACGAGAACCCCTTCTACGAGTTCTACGACGAGGTGCTCGAAATCTGCCACGAGTACGACGTAACGATCTCGCTCGGCGACTCCTGCCGCCCGGGCTGTCTCTACGACTCCAACGACGCCACCGAGACTGCCGAGATGATCGAACTGGGCAAGCTGTGCAAGCGTGCTTGGGCCGCCGGCGTCCAGGTCATGGTCGAGGGCCCGGGTCACATGGCGCTCGACGAGATCGCCGCCAATATGAAGCTGCAGAAGCGTCTGTGCCACAACGCCCCGTTCTATGTGCTGGGGCCGCTGGTGACCGATATCGGCGTGGGCTACGACCACATCACCGCAGCCATCGGCGGCGCCATCTCCGCGAGCTCCGGCGCCGACTTCCTGTGCTACGTGACGCCGGCCGAGCACCTATGCCTGCCTAACGCCCAGGACGTGCTCGACGGCCTCATGGCCACTAAGATTGCCGCGCACGCCGCCGATATCGCCAAGAAGGTGCCGCACGCCCGCGACATGGACGACAAGATGGGCCAGGCACGCCGCAAGCTCGATTGGGACGCCATGTGGAAGTGCGCACTCGACCCGGTTACGGGCAAGAAGCGCTACGAGGAGTCCCCCGCCGCCACCGAAGGCACTTGCACCATGTGTGGCAAGATGTGTGCCGTCCGCACCGTCAACAAGATTTTCGAGGGCACCACGATCGACCTCGGCATGGAGGACTAGCCCTGTCGCCGCGGCCGCTTCTGGCGGCGAGCTGGTGCCTGTCAATTGTTGACGTGTGAACATTTGCTTGCATTTGCGTAAAGATTGCATCGCCCGCCCGGGTTCGACATAGAGTCGGCCCGGGCATCATTATAAAGCTGGCTTATAGACCCATTTGATTCCGACCGAACAAGGGAGCGAACATGGATCGCAGTAAGGTACCTGCCGTTCTATCCATCGCAGGATCCGATTCCAGCGGTGGCGCCGGCATTCAGGCCGACATCAAGACCATCACGGCGCACCGCCTGTATGCCGAGACGGCCATCACCGCCATCACCGCACAGAACACCTTGGGCGTCACCGCCGTACAGGATATCTCGCCAGATATCGTAGCCGCGCAAATTGACGCCGTTTTTGACGATATCCGCCCGAACGCCGTCAAGATCGGCATGGTTTCTTCTGTCGAGATTATCGAAGTCATCGCCGACCGCTTGAGCGCCTGGAACGCAACAAACGTGGTCGTCGACCCCGTCATGGTAGCCACCTCGGGCGCACGGCTGATTGCCGAAGATGCCGCCGAGGCGCTCACCCGCCGCCTGTTCCCGCTAGCGACGGTTATCACGCCCAATATTCCCGAGGCCATGGCCCTGCTCGACTACGAGGTCGACTCCGAGCGCACGCAGCAAAATGCTGCCATGCTCCTCACCCGCCGCTTTGGTTGCGCGTCTCTCGTTAAGGGCGGGCATTTTGTCAACGAGGCCAACGATGTGCTAGCAGAGCCCGCGCCGCTCGATGACGAGGGCAACCACCTGGGCGATCCGCTCACCACGTGGTTCCGCCACAAGCGCATCGAGACCG
>WGSR01000191.1 GCA_014871545.1 Collinsella sp.
GGCGGTCGTAAAACAGTCCGTCGACCAGGCGCTGCAGGTCGCCGAATTCCTCGGCCTGGAACGATCCGTACTCCATAGTGCCTCCTTGGGAGCCCCACGCCGGCATGCGCGGCGATTCGTAATTTATTGCGATGGACTTAATCTATCACGGCTTCATAACGTTGTGGCGGTGGCGGTCTATACTTAGACGAACTGCAACGTACCGCTTCGCGAAAGGTCGCACCCCATGCAGACGATCTACCAGAAGATGGAAACCACCGAACTCGATGCCGCCATCGAGGCGCTCAAAGCCGAGGTCGCCGAGGTCAAGGCCAAGGGCCTGGCGCTCGATATGGCCCGCGGCAAGCCGTCGCCCTCCCAGGTGGACATCTCGCGCCCCATGCTCGATATCCTCAACGCCGACGCCGATCTGCACGATGGCAACGTCGATTGTTCCAACTACGGTTGCTTCGAGGGTATTCCTTCGGCACGCAAGTTGGCAGGGGAGTTCCTGGGCTGCCCCGCCGAGCAGACGCTCGTGCTGGGTTCGTCGAGCCTGCTGATCGAGCATGACATCGCCGGCATGTTCTGGCGTTGCGGCTCGTGCGGCAGCGAGCCCTGGGACGCCTACGAGGCCGCGCACGACGGCAAGAAGGTCAAGTTCCTGTGCCCCGTTCCCGGCTACGATCGCCACTTTGGTATCACCGCCGACTTGGGCATCGAGAACGTCCCCGTCGCGATGACTGACAACGGCCCCGACATGGACGAGATCGAGCGCCTCGTTGCCGCCGACGATTCCATCAAGGGTATCTGGTGCGTGCCCAAGTATTCCAACCCCACGGGCATCACCTTTAGCGAGGATACCGTGCGCCGCCTGGTCGAGATGCCCACGGCCGCGCCCGATTTCCGTATCTTCTGGGACAACGCCTACTGCGTGCACGACCTGTACGACGAGACCGACGAGCTCACAAACATCTTTGACTTCGCTCGCGCGGCGGGCACTGAGGACCGCGTGGTGGCCTTTGCCTCGACGTCCAAGATCACCTTCCCGGGCGCCGGCATCGGCTTTATCGGTGCGAGCCCCGCGGTTATCGCGGAGTTCTCCAAGCGCCTGAAGGCCGGCCTCATCAGCGCCGACAAGCTCAACCAGCTGCGTCACGTGCGCTTCCTTCCCACCATCGAGGCGGTCAAGGAGCACATGAAAAAGCATGCCGAGTTCCTGCGTCCGCGCTTTGAGGCCGTCGAGCGCAAGCTCACCGAGGGCTTGGGCGACACGGGCTGCGCCACTTGGACGCACCCCCGCGGCGGCTACTTTGTAAGCTTCGATGGTCCCGAGGGCTCGGCCCAGAAGGTCGCCGCGCTTTGCGCCGACCTGGGCGTCAAGCTCACGCCGGCCGGTGCCACCTGGCCCTATGGCAAGGACCCGCGCGACACCAACATCCGCATCGCGCCGAGCTATCCCACGGTCGAGGACCTGGAGGCCGCGCTCGATGTGCTGGTGCTGGCCGTTAAGCTTGTCGCTGCCGAGCTTGCGCGTGCCGAGCGCGCCTAACGCGCGGCTTCCCGTACTATCCGCACTTTCGATACGTAAAGGAGCGTATACATGGATTTGGGTATTTCCACCAACCCCACGCCAGAGCTCTACACCATTAGGGTGACCGGCGAGATCGATATCTCTAACGCCGATAGCCTGCGCAATGCCATCGACCTGGCGCTCGAGCAGCCCACTGAGGCCGTTGAGCTCGATTTTGCCCAGGTGAGCTACATCGATTCGACGGGCATCGGCGTGCTCGTGGGCGCCGCGCACCACGCGGTCGACCACGGTAAGCGCTTTAGCTGCGTTAACGTGCAGCCCCCGGTGATGCGCGTGGTTCAGCTGCTGGGTGTCGACCAGGAGATTTCGATCACCGCTGCATAATCTTTGCCCCCAAAAGGGCGTGCCGTTTGGCATATGTTTGTGATGCGCTCGGACGTTTTGGCGTCCGGGCGCTATACTTGACCGAATGAATAGACGAGTTCCGGCCGAATGGCGCGGTGCGGGCTCGACTCACATCGAGCCTTGGAGGTATGTGTGTTTGGTATTGGAGAGGGTGAGCTCGCGATCATCGTGGTCTTCGGCTTTTTGCTGTTTGGCCCGGATAAGCTCCCGCAGATGGGCCGCACGATCGGCCGTGCCATCCGTCAGTTCCGCGAGACGCAGGAAAAGATGACGGCCGTTGTTCAGTCCGAGATTATCGATCCGGTGAGCGAGGCCGCGTCGGCCCCGGTCAAGCCCAAGAAGGCTGCTGCGACCGACGACGATTCCGACGCGGATGAGGATGCCGCCGAGACGGCAGCGCCTGCCAAGAAGGAGACCTTTGCCGAGCGTCGTGCCCGTCTTGCTGCCGAGAAGGCCGCGAGCGAGGCTGTCGCCGAGGGCGAGGGTGCTGCTGAGGAGTCCGAGGCCGAGGGTGCCGAGCCTGCCGCTGCCGCCGAGCCTGTCGTCGAGTCCGAGCCTGCTGCAGAGCCGGAGTCCGAGCCCGAGCCGGCAGAGCCCACGACGGCCGACCTCTATGCCCGTCGTCCCCGCAAGCGCAAGGCCGTCGTCGACCAGCTCGCCCGCGAGCTCGAGGCCGAGGACGATGCCGTTGCCGATGCCCCGAAGGGAGGCGATGAGTAATGCCTATTGGACCTGCGCGAATGCCGCTCTTCGATCACCTGGGAGAGCTCCGTCGCCGCCTGACCATCGTGGTCGTCTCGGTGTTTGCCGCAGCCATCGTGCTGTATTTCGCCACGCCCGTGGTGCTCGATATCTTGGAAGACCCCATTCGCTCCTTTGTGCCGGATGGTAAGTTCTACATCACCACCACGCTCGGCGGCTTCGGCTTGCGCTTCTCGCTGGCCATCAAGATGGCCGTGGTCATGTGCACGCCCATGATCATCTGGCAGATTCTGGCGTTTTTCCTGCCGGCGCTTCGCCCCAACGAGCGCAAGTGGGTCGTGCCCACGGTGCTCGCCTCGACGGTGCTGTTCTTCCTGGGTGCCATCTTCTGCTACTTCATCATTATCCCGGCGGGCTTTGAGTGGCTCATCGGCGAGACCTCGGCCGTTGCCACGGCACTGCCCGATTTGGAGAACTACGTCAACATGGAGCTGCTCTTTATGATCGGCTTTGGCGTGGCGTTTGAGCTGCCGCTCATTATCTTCTACCTGTCCGTTTTCCACATCGTGTCCTACGCGGCTTTCCGCAGCGCCTGGCGCTACGTGTACGTGGGCCTGCTCGTGGGCTCGGCTGTGATCACGCCCGACGGCTCGCCCGTTACGCTGGGCCTTATGTACGGTGCCCTGCTTTCGCTCTACGAGATCTCGCTCGCCATTGCCCGCGTGGTCATTACCGCGCGCGAGGGCAAGGAGGGCCTGTTCGTGAGCCGTCTGGACCTGTTCTCGGACGACGAGGACGACGAGGAGTAAATCGGTATGCACG
>WGSR01000192.1 GCA_014871545.1 Collinsella sp.
GTCCCGCCTCCGACACCATCGCATTTGAGAAGCCTCTTCGGAGGCTTTTTTGTTACCGATAGACGGTGGGGTCCACGATGGAAACGCTTGAACGCAACGAGTGGGCAGACGTTGCCCAACTAGTCGAGATCACGAGCGATGCTGTCATCATCTGCGAGCTCGACGGAACCATTCTGCATGTGAATAATCGCTTACTTGGTTTGATGTGCGAGGAACGCGCCGACGTCATCGGTGGAGATGTTAAAGACGTCCTGTACTCGTCAGCTTTTGAACGTGCGACGGAACATCGTCTGCCATTTGAAACTGATGGCTCCGAGAACGAACTGATGCTCAAGCTGAGTGACGGCTCCTTTATCCCCGTCTTGGTTCGTGCGGGCTCCGTAACGCCTCCACGCATCTTTGGGCGCCGCGCGCCACGTGTCCTGGTGGCGCTCCATAGCATCGAAGAACAGTATTCGCACGACCGTCAGCTCAAGCGTGCGCTTTCGGAGCTTAGAGTGGCGAACAAGCGCCTCTCTGGCACGCTCTCGGTCATTATGAGTACCGTGGGCTCCGATGAGCTGCCCAGCCTACTTGATACCGTTTTGAACCAGCTTGTAGGAACGCTCGATGCTTCGGGTGCCGCTATCTATTTTTCTGAGAGCGGCGGTTTTAAACTTCGCGGTGTTTCCAAGGAACTGTACGACAGCTACCTGCCTGAGTTTTTGCCGTATGGCGCTGGCATTCCGACGTATGTTCTTCGTGAGTCGCGTGCCTGTCGCTTGTCGATTCAACAGGACCTTGAGGGTGATAAGGCCGCCTCCGGTATGTTCATGGACCTGGACAATCGTTCTAAGCACCTGTTGCGCATGCAGGATATGCCTCCGTACCGCAGCGAGATCTGTCTTCCCGTTTTTTACGGTACGCAGATCCTTGGCGTGCTGGAAGTTGGTTGGAAACGCCCTCAGGCACCGCTCGCCTATGACGTTAATGTGCTCGAGGTCATTTGCGATTACCTGTCTATCCAGCTGGTCGGCATGGCATCGAGCCTTCGCTCCCGTCGCACGGCCGAGCTTGGCCGCTCGCTCAATGTCTTGCGTGATGAGTTGTTTACCTTTCTAGACGATTCCGCCGCGGCTACCCAGGCGGTATCGTCCGAGATCTGCAATATGCTTAACTGCCATTTTTGCCCTGTTGAGTATGACGCTAGTCTGGATTCCTACGTCATAGATTTTGAAGGCGGCAGTCGCGTTGCTTTGCCGGACGATCCCGAGAAGCTTTTCTTTTCCACGACGGCGCCGGCGGCACGTCTGGGGGCTGGCCCTGATGGCTTTGAGGCATCTGTTTTGGGCGGCACGAGTGCCGAGGACCTTAAACACGTCCGTATAACTCGCGTTGACGAATCGATGCCTATGGGAGGCTGGCTTAGGGCGCATGGTCTGCCTTGTCAAGGTCTCTACGTCGACTCCGGCATCGAGGCGGGGCGCCCGCGCTCTGAGGGTGATGGCAAGCACAGTAACGACGCGATTGTTCCTGCTTCTGTTGCGAAGAGCCCGACGACGCGCGCGCTGCTGCTTCGTGATGGTAGCCAAGAGCCGATTGATGACCTTGAATATGACTACTTGGTGCACTTAGCGCATGACTTTGAACTGATCTACGAGGGTGAATCTCAAAAGCGCGAGGAGCGCCATATTGCTCAGACCCTTCAGATCGGCATGAGAAATTCCCTGGGGGATGTTCCGGGTATCGCAACCGATTCGGTGTACCTGTCGGCCACGAACTCGGCGTTGGTCGGCGGCGATTTCTATACGCTCATCCGTCTTCCCGACGACTGCGCCGTCATGATTCTGGGTGATGTGTCTGGCAAAGGCATTGAGGCCGCATCGATGTCTGCGCTCGTCAAGACGGCCCTGACGGCATATGCCTGGGAGGGCGCTGGACCGGCCCGCATGGCACGCTCCCTTAACAGCATGCTCATGGGCTTCTCGAGGGTCGAGACGTTCGTGACGGCCTTTATCGCCAAGATTGACCTTAAAGCCGGACGCGCAACGTATTGTTCGGCGGGCCATCCTCCGACCATGGTCATTAGGCCAGAGTCGATGCCGCTGGGTGGTGGCGAGGCCCGTGGGGGAGAGGTCGAGCTGCTTGGATGCCAATCGGGCGTAATCGGTGCCTTTGAGAGCATGGTGTACGAGACAGGCGTGTTTACGTTCGCTCCTGGCGACATGCTCTTCATGTATACGGACGGAACGATTGAGGCCCGCGACCGCACCGGAGCGTTCTTTGGCGAGCAGCGCCTTCGTGACCTTCTGCTCTCTGTCTCGGGTGAGGGCGTATCGGGAATCTGCGGCAAGGTCTTGGGCGAGCTTGACCGATTTACCGAATCGGCGCTGGACGATGACATTGCATTGGTGTCCCTTGAGTTTTTACGGGGTCGTTCATAGACGACGCTGGGCGGGCTGAATCCGTACGGTTGGGGAAACGAATGCATCGAGTGGGCTTTTTTGGGGAACCATGGTCGTATGAATGAGTGGAATGACATAGCGGTTTTGACGCCACCAGGCGATATCGACATCGCCACGGTGCCTGCGCTGCATCGGCGGTTGGATGCTTTGATTGGCCGCGGCGTGCGTCGTGTTGTCATCAACTGTCAGGCTGTTAGCTTTATCGATTCGACGGGCTTGGCATTCCTGCTTACGCGCGCTCGTGAGCTCATGAGGCGAGAAGGCCTGCTTTCGCTCGTCAATGCATCGGGTGAAGTTGTTCGCTTTTTGGAGATTGCTCGTCTTGTCGATATCCTTCATGTCGCGGGGCCGGCACGGGAGTCTATTCCCGCCATTCCGGTGGGGGAGCTGCCTCGCTGGAGTAAGAGCGTCGAGGTCCGTCAGGGTATCGAGAATCTTCCATACTACCGACATCGCATCGCCGAACTCCTTGAATCGCTTCCGTTGCGCCGTGACGAGCGCTACGATGTCGCATTGGCGTCGGGGGAGGCTCTGGGTAATGCCTATGACCATGCGGGCGGTATCGGGTGCGTCCTGACGGTTCAGGCCTATGGCGATCGCGTTGTGGTTGAGGTGCTTGATCGAGGTGCCGGCTATTCTATCGATGAAACGAGCGAGCCGGTCGCATCCGAGGAGCGCGGCCGTGGCATCAAGCTTATGCGTATGCTCGTCGATAACGTGGAGGTTGCTCGTCGTACGGACGGCGCCGGCACGCGCGTGCAGATGGTGAAGCTGTTTAGCGAAGCGCTGGAATCGTGTGCCTAGCCAATCGCTTTAGCGCGTTTGGCTACTAAGAACATGCGGCAGACAAGTTTTTTGAAAAAAGTACTTGCGTCTTTTGGACAACTCGCGTAAATTAATAACCCGCAAGCGGACATGGCTCAGTTGGTAGAGCACAACCTTGCCAAGGTTGGGGTCGCGGG
>WGSR01000193.1 GCA_014871545.1 Collinsella sp.
ATCTGCATCGACCTCAAGACGTTTTATGCCAGCGTCGAGTGCGTCGACCGTGGGCTCGATCCGCTCACCACCAACCTGGTCGTTGCCGACGAATCGCGCGGACGCACGACCATCTGTCTCGCTATCACGCAGGCCATGAAGGACTTAGGTATTCACAACCGCTGCCGTCTGTTCGAGATTCCCGACGGCATCGACTGCATCAAAGCAGTGCCACGTATGCAGCACTACATGGAGGTGTCGGCGCAAATCTACGGCATCTATCTGGAATACGTCAGCCCCCAGGACGTACACGTCTACTCCATCGATGAGTGCTTTATCGACGTGACGCCCTATCTGGACCTTTATCACACCGATGCGGAAGGGTTCGCTTGCACGCTGCGCGACGAGGTCTTGGCGCGCACCGGCATCACGGCGACGGTCGGCATCGGCCCCAACCTATTCCAGGCCAAGGTAGCGCTCGATATCACCGCCAAGCACGTACCCAGCCGCATCGGCATACTCGACGACGAGACCTTTCGCAAAGAGATCTGGCCCCATCGTCCCATCACCGATATCTGGGGCATCGGCCCCGGCGTGGCAGCACGACTCGAAAAGTATGGCGTCTACGACCTGATGGGTGTCGCCGCACTCGACGAGAACCTGCTCTACGACGAGCTCGGCGTCAATGCCGAATATCTCATCGACCACGCCTTTGGGCGCGAGCCGACAACCATCGCCGATATCCAAGCCTATCGCCCACAAGCAACTTCGACCACCACAGGACAGGTGCTCTCGAAGGGTTATGCCTACGAGCAAGCCTACACCGTCTTGCGCGAGATGGTCGACAACGCCGTGTTGGACTTGGTCGATAAACACGTGGTCTGCGACAGCATCTCGCTCTTTGTGGGCTACGCGAGCGAGCGAGCCGACATACGCCGCCTCGACGCCAGCGGTACAGCGCAATATGTGGACGGATGCGGGCACCTGCGCTCAAGCACATCGAGTATCGAACCTACCGCAACCGCCGGCCCCGAGCTCGCGCCCCGTGCTCCCAAGCCCGTCCAGCGCGATGACGAACGGCGCCGCCTGGTGCGCGAAGCGCAGGCAATCGATGGCATCTTTGTGGGAGAGCATGGCGGCAAACCGCGCGGTGGCTATGCCGCACTCTTTGCGCACTCCAACGCCTCGCGAAAGCTGCCCGAGCGCACCAATTCGTTTAAGAAGATCATGGGCTATTTCGATGAGCTCTGGGCGCAGACTGTCGATCCCAAACGACCGGTCAAGCGCATCAACCTGGGATTTGGCAACCTCATGCCCGAGGAATTTGCCACCATCGATCTGTTCAGCGATATCGAGGCCGATGAGCGCGAGCGCGACCTGGCGCGCGCCGTCCTGGCCGTGAAAGGCAAGTACGGCAAGAACGCCCTGGTCAAGGGATTAAGCTTTACCGCCGGCGCCACCGCGCGCGAACGCAACGACCAAGTTGGAGGACACCGTGCCTAAGCCCAAACAACAGCCCGTGCGCCCGCCGACCGCCTTCGAGCGCCTGGCGGACCCCGAGGGCAGACGCCGCGTCGCCGACCCCAACCTCACTGCCAACGGTGCCGTGCGCGCCAACCGCGCCGCACAGTTTATGCCCTTTGCCGCCCTCACGGGATACTACGAACTCGTGCGCAAGCAGGAAATCACCGTCGAGCCAAAACGTGAGCTCACGGAAGAAAAAGCCCTCGTACTTTCTAAAAAGCTCGAGGGTCTCAAACGTGGCGACTTGGTTCGTGTCACCTATTACGATACGTACGGCTATCGCTCCCGCACCGGTATTCTCGACGAGGTACTCCCCGCCTTCAAGCTCCTCAAGCTCAAAGACATCGCCATCGACTTCGACGACATCCAAGACATCGAACTGCGCGGACGAGCCTAGCCAAGGAAGCGCATCCAGGGCGGCGCTTACAACGTCATGACGTAGTAGCCCGCGTCTTTCACGGCCGTCTCGAGGACACCGCGATCAACCGGACGCTTAGAGCGCACGCGTGCCGTGTGGTCCGCATACGTCACCGTTGCCCACACGCCATCCAGCGCATTGAGGGCATTGGCTACGTTCTGAGCGCAGCCGTCACAGCTCATGCCGCCGATGAGCAGCTCATCGCTATAGGGATAGTGTGACGCATCGGTATCCACCACAACAACCTTTTTGGCCTTCTTGCCGCTCGTACCATCGCTGCAGCAACTCTTCCCGTGTGTCGAAGCGGCAATGCGACGCAGTCCAAAAAACATGCCGACGGCAATGACGGCCAGCACGATGAGATTCGCAGGGTTGAGCAAGTCACTCATGCGTTCCCCTTTCAAGTAGCACTATCTAGATACCCCCATGGGGTGTCCCCATCTTAACCCAAAATCATGTCCGTTCGGTCAATTAGTTTCCCGCTTCAAACTTTTTTGTTGACCATGGCTTACTTTCGTGTATAAGTTTTCCTAGGCTAACAGTTTAGATCCGTAAGGAGTGCCGTGACTCGAACCATAGACATCCCAACGTTTCAGGCAGCAGTCGTGCGCAACTGCTCTCCCACGCTCGCGGGCATCAAGCCGGCATCGCTCTTTACCTATCCAGGCACCTACGCCCACGGGGACGGCTCGACCGCAACCGAAACCATCGCAGAACGCCGAGCACGCCTGCTCAACGTTATCGCCCAGTGCAATCGCGAGCTTGACCCGTTCGGTATCCACCTGAGCGTTTTGGTCTGGCGGCCATGCGGAGCGCTCGTGTATATGTACCGAGCCAAAAGCCTCACCACCTATTTCGCAGACCCTCGCGCCCAAACGGCGCTCGCCCCGGAAGGCTACGACACGAGAGACCTTTCGACATGCCTTGTGCATTTGGCATCACGCATCACGCTCGCGAGCAATAACGTCGCGGAATGCGCTTGTAGCCAGACTCGATGCGCACTACCCCAGCAAGCTAACTGCAGCAACGACTGCACCTGCGAGTTTCCGCACGAAATAGGCTACTTCCTAGGATATCCCTACGACGACGTGCACGAGTTTATCGTCCAGCGCGGCGAGAACTACAAGGTCTTTGGAGCTTGGAAGGTCTACACGAATGTCGAGCAAGCGCTTGCGATGTTTGACGCCTACCGCGCTTGCACTCAATACCTCACCTTTGTCTATCAGCAGGGCTGCAGCTTGGCACAACTTGCCCAGGCAACCCGATAGAACATAGAAGCCGCGGCAACCTGCCGCACAACTGAAAGGACTCAACATGAGCAAGATCGCCGTCGTCTACTGGAGCGGCACGGGCAACACCGAGGTCATGGCAAACCTCGTCGCCGAAGGCGCCACGTCCGCGGGTGCCGAGACCGAAGTCATCCCCTGCGCCGACTTCTCTGCCGACAAGGCCGCCGAATATGATGCCTTCG
>WGSR01000194.1 GCA_014871545.1 Collinsella sp.
CTTATCGAGCGTCCGCAGTTTGCGGCTCCCAAGGTAACGCTCAACCCCGATGTGCATGATTTCTACGCGTTTACGACCGACGACCTGATCGTCGAGGGCTATGAGCACGGTCCGCAGGTAAAGAACATCCCCATTGCGGTGTAGGTGACGCGCATGACGTGTAAGCTTTCTGCCATTGTTGCCGTGTGCGACGACTGGGGCATTGGGTGCGAGGGCGACATGGTGGTGTCCAACCGTGCCGACATGCGTCATTTTGTGGCGTGCACCAAAGGTTGCCCGGTCATCATGGGGCGCAAGACGCTGTTGAGTTTTCCCGGCGGACGACCGCTCAAGAATCGTCGCAACATTGTGCTCACGCGCGACGAGGGCTTTGCCCCCGAGGGCGTTGACGTGGTGCATAGCATTGAGGAAGCGCTCGCCGCGGTTGCCGATGAGGCTGTTGCATGGGTGATCGGTGGCGGCGATGTCTATCGGCAGTTTTTGCCGTATTGCGTGGAGGCCGAGGTTACGCATGACCATTGCGTGCATGACGTGGATACGTACTTTCCCGATCTAGATGCCGATCCCGCGTGGGAGATTGCGCGGCGTGGCGGTGTTGCCACGATTGCCGCGGGCGAGGGCGACGAGGGTATCGATTATGAGTTCGTGACGTATCGCCGCGTTGAGGCGTAAATCGTCTGGCGTGAACGGTATCATCGGGTTATTTGATTGCATGGGGCGGCGCTTAGCGTCGCCTCGTTTGGTATAGATGTGCTGTAAAGAAAGGTGCGGGCTGGCTGCTATGACTGATGCCGTTGAGGTGCTGCGAATCGATTCGCTCGAGGACGAGCGGCTCGATGCCTACGTGCGACTGACCGAGCGCGAGCTGCGCTGCGTGCTGGAGCCGCAAAAGGGCATCTTTATCGCCGAGAGTGCCAAGGTTATCGAGCGCGCGGTGCGCGCCGGATACGAGCCGGTGAGCTTTCTTTTGGGCGAACGCTGGCTCGACCAGATGATGCCGCTGTTTGAGCGCCTGGCGGTACGCGAAGGTGCGGGCCCGGTTCCCGTGTTCGTGGCCTCGATGAAGCTTATGGAGCAGCTGACGGGCTTTAACGTGACGCGCGGTGCGCTCGCGGCGTTCCGTCGCCCGCGTCAGATTCCGGTTGATGAGTTCTTGGGCGGCGTCGTCGAGGCGGCGGGAGAGCGCCCGGTGCGCGTGTGCGTGCTCGAGGGTATTGTCGACCACACCAACGTCGGCGCGATTTTCCGCTCGGCGGCTGCGCTGAACGTCGATGGCATTTTGGTGAGCCCTACGTGCTGCGATCCGCTGTACCGTCGCTCGTCCCGCGTGAGCATGGGCACGGTGTTCCAGGTGCCCTGGACACGCATTGGCAGCGAGGCGCGCGTATGGCCGCATGATGGGCTGGCGGCGCTGCACGATGCCGGCTTTTCGTGTGCCGCGATGGCGTTGACGGATGATTCGGTGTCGTTGGACGATCCCGCGCTGCAGGAGATTGACCGCCTGGCAATCTTTATGGGCACCGAGGGTGCTGGCTTAGGCGCCAAGACCATTGCTGGCTGTGACCGAGCCGTGCGCATTCCGATGGCGCACGGGGTCGATTCGCTTAACGTGGCCGCGGCAAGTGCTGTCGCCTTTTGGCAGCTGTGCCCGCATGTGAGCAACGAGTACCACTACCAGCCGGGGCTGTATCACTAGCGGGGTGCTCTCGAGCTTTGCCGCCAGAGGTGTTTCGACTGCCTTCGGTCGGTGTTAAGCTGAAAGCGGCTTTGCCGTACTATTGATGTGTTGTTTGGCGTACGCTAGCGGGGAGGGCGTGTGGCTAAGAAATCTACGGCTATCGATGTAACGCAGGGTGTCATTTGGCAGCAGCTGCTGTCGCTGTGCGTTCCCATCTTCTTTAGTTCGTTCTTTCAGCAGGCATACACGCTTATCGGTACCTATATCGTCGGTCAGTTTGGCGGCAAGCTCGCGCTGGGTGGCATTCAAGCTACGATGGTGCTCACCGAGCTTTGCATTGGCTTTTGCGTTGGCGTCGGCGCCGGCTGCGCGGTCATTACCGGTCAGTATTTTGGCCAGCACGATGATGAGCGACTGAGTCGTTCGGTCCATACAGCCATGACGCTCGCGCTGGTGGGAGGTATCGTTTTCTCGATTCTTGGCATAGTGTTCGTTGAGCCCATGCTGGTGCTTATGAACACGCCGCATGAACTATTGGCCGAGGGCGTGGCCTATGCTCGTTGTTATTTTGCCGCCATGGTTGCAGCGCTGCTGCTCAATATGGGAACGGCACTGCTGCGCGCCGTGGGCGACACGCGCGGGCCTGCCGTGATCATTGCCTCTGGCTGCCTGGTTAACGTGGTGCTGGATATCATTTTTGTCGCTGTGTTGCATATGGAGGCGCTGGGCTGTGGCATCGCAGTGGCGCTGACCATTTGCTCCAATGCAACGATGATCGTGTTGCGCATGATGCGCGCTCCGGGTGCATGGCGTCTTTCGCTGTCTAAGCTCGGCATCGATCGCGGTATTTGCAAGAGTATGATCTCGTGTGGTCTGCCACTCGGTTTTCAATCGGCTGCCTATTCGATCTCGAACGTGCTGATCCAGGTGTCGGTTAATTCGTTTGGCGCCGATGTCACGACTGCTTGGGGTCTATCTGGGCGCCTGGATGGCATTATCTGGATGGTGACCGAGGCGCTCGGCGTATCGATCACTACGTTCTCGGCGCAGAACTTTGGCGCGCGCAATTACGAGCGCATGCGCAAGGGATATCACACGTCGCTCGTGCTTTCGTTTATGCTCATTGGTGGCCTGTCTGCCGTGCTCTTGGTGTTCTCGGGTCCTCTGTCGCGTTTGTTTGTCGACGATGCTTCGATTTCGGCGTACACCACGACGATTCTTCATTTCATCGCGCCGTTCTACGCGATCTTCTCGATTATCGAGAACGCGTCGGGCTCCATTCGCGGCGCCGGCGTGAGCTTGCAGCCTATGATGCTCACCATCTTTGGCACCGTTGTCTTGAGGGTGATCTGGGTGTTTGCGATCATGCCCTTCGATCCGTCGCTTGAGCACCTACTGCTGGTCTACCCCGTAACCTGGCTCATCACCGCAACCATGTTCACCATCTACCACCACAGCGGCAACTGGCTAGGCCGCGCCACCGCCTAGCTCATCCGTCGGATACCCCTGATAAGTTGCGGTGAAATAGTTCCTGAAAAGTCCTTGCGGACCGTCAAACAAGTACTATTCCACCGCAACTTCCTTATGAGCTTTAGGTGTTGGCGGAAAACGAATCAATTAGTATTCGATGCCTTGGCGGGCTAGGAGGCCTTCGTCGAAGTAGTGTTTGACGGGGCGCATTTCGGTTACTAGGTCGGCAAGGTCGGCGAGGGG
>WGSR01000195.1 GCA_014871545.1 Collinsella sp.
CGGGGGAGTCGTTGATGCCGTCGCCCACCATGGCGACCTTGCCGCCCGCATCCTGCAGCTCGCGGACGTGGCACTCCTTGTCGGCAGGGAGGACGTCGGCGATGACCTGCTTGCTGCTCAGTCCCACGCGGCGGGCGATTGCTTCGGCCGTCACACGGTTGTCGCCGGTGAGCATGCGCACGTCGACGTCGAGCTTGTGGAGCGCGGCGATGGCCTCGGCGCTCGTCTCTTTGACCTCGTCGGCCACGGCGATGGTACCGACAAGCTCGCTGTTCTTGGCAAAGAACAGCGGTGTTTTGCCCTCGGCGGCGAACTGTTCGGCAAGGCCGGCGGGAACCTTCGCGCCCAGCTCGTCCATCAGGCGTACGTTGCCGGCTGCGATGACATTTTGTCCCTCGCGCGCCGTAACGCCACGACCGGGCACGGCGGCAAAGTCCTCGACCATGCGCGCGACAATTCCGCGCGCCTCGCACTCGGCCATAATCGCCTCGGCCAGCGGGTGCTCGCTTGGGCGCTCCAACGCGGCGGCCAGCTTGAGCAGCGCCTTTTCGCTCATGGCGGGCGAGCCGTCGGCGCGCGTCGCTACTACGATATCGGTCACGGCGGGCTTGCCGCGGGTGACCGTGCCCGTCTTATCGAGCACCACGGTGCCCACGCTGCGCAGGTTCTCCAGCGCCTCGGCGCTCTTAAACAGAATGCCCATCTCGGCGCCCTTGCCGGTACCTACCATAATGGCGACGGGCGTGGCTAGGCCGAGTGCGCACGGACAGCTGATCACCAACACCGCCACGCCGGAGGTGAGTGCCTCGTTTATGCTGCCGGTCAGCGCCATCCACACCGCAAAGGTCACGGCCGAGATCACGAACACCACGGGCACGAACACACCGGCGACCTTGTCGGCCATGCGGGCGATGGGCGCCTTGGTTGCGTTGGCGTCCTCGACGAGTTGGATAATCTTGGCGAGCGATGTCTCGGCGCCCACACGCGTGGCACGGAAGGTAAACGAACCGGTGCGATTGACCGTGGCAGCGTTGACGGTATCGCCGACGGTTTTCTCCACGGGGATGGACTCGCCGGTGAGCGCGCTCTCGTCCACGGCGGAGGCGCCCTCGAGCACCACGCCGTCGACGGGGATGGACTCGCCGGGGCGCACGCGCAGCACCTGGCCGGGAAGGATGCTGTCGACGTCGACGGTGGTCTCGCTGCCGTCGTCGGCAACGACGGTCGCGGTCTTGGGCGCCAGGTCGATGAGCGCCTCGATGGCGCCGCCGGTTTTGGACTTGCTGCGCGTCTCGAGGTATTTGCCCACGGTAACGAGCGACAGGATCGTGCCTGCGCTCTCAAAATACAGATTGTCCATGCTCGTCATCATGGCCTCGTGGACCTGACCCGCGGCTAATTGGTCGGCCATGATGAACATGGCGTAGAGCGACCAGGCGATGGAAGCGGTGGCGCCCACGGCAATAAGGGCGTCCATGGTGGGCGCGCCGTGCGCGAGCGATTTAAACCCGTTGATAAAGTACGCGTCGTTGACATAGACGATGGGGATGAGCAGGACGAGCTCGGTGAGGGCGAGCGTCATGCTGTGGGTATGGTCGGTGAAGATGCCGGGCAGCGGCCAGCCGAGCATGTGCCCCATGCCTATGTAGAACAGTGGGATGAGGAATACGATCGAGACGATGAGGCGGGTGCGCATGGCAGAGGCGGCGGCCTCCAGCTTTTTGGTTGGCGACTCCATATGGGCGGCGCCAGAGCTGGCTCGCGTGCTGCCGTTTGAGTCGGCGGCACCGGTGCCTGCATCGACGGGCGAGGCCGAGTATCCCGCACGGTCGACGGCGGTGCAGATATCGTCGGGGGAGACCTGCGCGGGGTCATAGTCGACCATCATGGAACCGGCGAGTAGGTTGACTGCGACGTTCTCGACGCCGTCGAGCTTGCTCACAGCACGGTCCACGTGCGCCTGGCAGGCGGCGCATGTCATGCCGCCCACGTCAAACTTATCTTGAGCCATGGCTTCTCCTTTCTGTGGCGTGGTGTTGGAAATGTTAACCTGCCGATACTATACACCCATACCCCCTGGGGGTGTCTAGTACAGAATAAATGTATGACATCTCGCTACAGATGAGGGTAGTTGGTTGACCGATGGACCGTCCCAATCAATCATCTCAATCTGTAACATCTGGACCGTTTTTTGAGCCGTAACTGTTACAGATTTAGACAAACATTTCAGCCGAAAGCTAACGTCTCGATCTGTAACAACCAGACCCCGTTTTACCGAGTATTTGTTACAGATCAAGACAAACAGTTGGCAGCAAACTCAATGTCTCAATCTGTAACATCTAGCGGGAGATATAACCTCTAACTGTTACAGATCGAGACAGACTGCCCGGGGTCAACTCAAATGTCTTGATCTGTAACATCTAGAGAGGATTTTGACCCCTTACTGTTACAGATTGAGATGTTGTCTCGCGGGGCTGGGGTTTGTCTCGTTCTGTAACAACTAGACCTGTATCTGCCGAGCTAGTGTTGCAGATCGAGACAATTGCCGGGGAGGGGGTCCCGTCATGGCAAGACGCCCGCCGCCTAGATACAGAACCCGGGGATCACACAGGTTAGCTTGTTTGGCTTGTCCGCAGGCGTTGCGTACGTAAAGACGTCGCCGTCGTGTCCAACGCGATTCAAATAGAGCGTGCCTTCGGTCTCCGATGAGTCGGGGCTCACCGTGCGCTCCCACCAGCAGGTGTCCTTGCCCTTCCACTGGCGGACCATCGTCTCGTTCGTGGAATACGGGCTCACCTTGAGCTCGCGGAAGAGCTGATACTCCTTGCCCTCGCCGTTGTAGATGTCTGCCAGGTAGTGATAGTCCTTGGCAAACGAATCGGGCGGTTGCGTATCGCACAGCTCGACCATGGCGGGCAGCCAAAGGGTTGCGGGCAACTCGCTCAGACACGATGCACTGTTGGCGGCGCCCACATTGTTCGAGACCTTCTTGACCCCTTTAATGAGCGCGCGCAACTCGTTGGGTAGCAGCTTAAGGCCGTCGCCGTTGAGCCATTCCCGCAGCTCGCAATCTGCCCAGCCGGCGCTCGGCGGTTCAGCTGCAGCGTTGCGCTCGGCAATACCCGCGTCGAACATAAACGTCAGCCCGGCCTTGCCCGTACCGTCTAGAAGCTCGTCGTGGCGGATACCCACAAGCTGCGCGCCAACCTGCAGCCCGTTGGTGAGCGTGACGCGCTTGGTGCATGGATAGGGGATATGCCCGTTGTCATCGAGCAGGTGATAGCGCTTGGCAATCTCGCGTGCCTCGCTACGGGTCTCGGCGGCCTTAATCTTGAGCGAAATCTCCTGCAGCTGATCCCAGGTGTAGTCG
>WGSR01000196.1 GCA_014871545.1 Collinsella sp.
GATGCTGTGGGCCATGTCGCATGTGGGACAATAGCGGACGGTTGGGTGCCGACATGAACGGCGCCCCACGTATTCGTTTTACATGCTAAGGAGTGCCCATGGGCGTCGTCGATCCCTTTTCTGTTGCTCGGGCCGCGGGGCTTGAGCTGACCGGGAAGCCCGAGGGCCTCACGCTCACCGACGGCACGATGGAGCTGCGTGCCGATTTTGGCCGCATGCTTCCACGGCTCAAGCAGGGTCGTCTGCAGCAAGAGCTGCTGGTAAAGGCTGCGCGCGCAAAAGGCATCGAGAGCCCATGGGCGATTGACGCCACGGCGGGCTTTGGCGAGGATTCGCTGCTGCTGGCTGCCGCGGGCTTTACCGTCGATTTGTATGAACAGGATTGCGTGATTGCGGCGCTCCTCAAGGATGCCTTGGATCGCGCGGCAGATGATCCGGCGCTTGCGGTTGCCGTGTCGCGTATGCGCTTACATGCGGGCGAGGACAGCATTGCCGGCCTTCGCCATACAGCTGAGCTGATCGGGCAGGGCGAGCTTGCCGCTCCCGACGTGGTGTATCTGGACCCCATGTTTCCCGGGCGCACCAAGAGCGCGGCGGTTAAAAAGAAGTTCCAACTCTTGCACCATCTGGAACAGCCGTGCGCCGATGAGGAGACGCTGGTCGAAGCCGCGCTTGCGGTGCATCCGCGCAAGGTGGTTATTAAGCGACCGGTGAAGGGGCCGCTGCTTGCCGGCGTTAAGCCGAGCTATCAACTTGCGGGCAAGGCCGTTCGCTACGATGTTTTGGTGCCGCCGCACCCGTAGCTTGCGCGCGATAGCTGGCGCTCCGTCAGTGCCGTGCCGAAGCGGCGCCTATTTCCAAGGGTGCGACGTCAGGTGCCATCCGCCGCAGTATTCGCATTTGTAGCAGGCCAGCCCGCGGCGTCCGCGGTTTTCGCAGTCGGCCATAACTGCCTCGGCCTCGGCACGCGTGTCGTAACGGTTTTTGCGCTCGCACGACTTGTAGCGCCAGGCTTCATCGCGCTCGGCGTCCAGGGCGTCGCGGCGCTCGTCCTCGCGTGCAAACAGGTCGCTCATATCGCCGCCGGTGGCAGCGCCTAAAAACTCGCTTTTGGCCTTTGACCAGGCGGCTCGCTTTTTGCTTCCCATCTGCTTCGCGCCCTTCTCAAAACGTTGGTATCATTGCTCAATCAAAGTGATACCAATAAACGTGAGGTCGCCGCGTGATGATCAGAAAAACCCTCGATACCGACACTCCCGCCGTCATGGCTATCTATGACGTGGCCCGCGCCTTTATGCGCGCGCATGGCAACGCCACGCAGTGGCCCGAGGGCACGCCTTCGGCCGAGCAACTGGCTGCCGATATTGCCGCCGGTGGCAGTTATGTGTGCGAAGTCGACGGTCGCGTGGTGGCGACGTTTGCCTTTTTACCGGGTCCGGACGAGTGCTATGACGTCATTGAGGACGGTCAATGGCGCAGCGACACTCCGTACGCCGTGCTGCACCGTGTGGCGTCCGATGGCACCGCGCACGGCATCGCGGCTGCGATGTTTGCCTTTGCCAAGGAGCGCGCCAACCACCTGCGTATCGACACGCATCAGGATAACCTGCCCATGCAGGGTGCGAGTATTAAGGCGGGGTTCGAGCGTGCCGGCGTCGTGTATGTGTCGGACGGCACGCCGCGTGTTGCGTTTGACTGGCTGCGCGAGGCATAAGAGCGAGGGCTCATATCAATAATTCGTGCGAACGAAAATCGCCCCGGGGTGGGGCTATTTTGGTTCGCTGCACTGTTTTGCAAGCCGGCTTTCGCAAGGCGCGAACCTACGAAAATCGCCGCGCGGCAACGCAGGGCGATGAGCTCGGTCGGGGGATAGGGTCCACTTCGCCCGCCGGCCCGTAAATTGTATCATCCAGTGTGGAACGAGGATGCCCGTTGTCGCGTGCGATGGGCTTGCAATAAGAGGAGAGCCATGTCGAAGCAAGTGGTCGTTGGAATCTTGGCGCATGTCGATGCTGGCAAGACCACGCTGGCCGAGGCCATGCTGTTCAACGCGGGTCGCATCCGCAAGCGCGGCCGCGTGGACGATGGCGATTCGCATCTGGACACGAACGCGATCGAGCGCGAGCGCGGCATCACGATCTTCTCGTCGCAGGCCGTGCTCGACCATGGCGATACCCACGTCATGCTCGTGGATGCGCCGGGGCATGTCGATTTTTCTGCCGAGGCGGAGCGCACGCTGCGCGCACTCGACTACGCGATTTTGGTTGTGGGCGCCAACGACGGCGTGCAAGGGCACACCGAAACCCTGTGGCGCCTGCTTGCGCGCTATGACATCCCGACGTTCATCTTCATCAACAAAATCGATTTGGAGAATCCCGGCCGCGATGTTTTGCTGGCACAACTTAGGCAACGTCTTTCCGAGGGCTGCCTGGATGCCAACGAACTGCTGGCGGGCGGCGCCGTTCAGGAGGACGCTGCTGCGTTGGACGAGGCGGCGCTCGAGGAGTTTTTTGAAGCGGGCGAGCTTTCTGTCGCAACGCTGTCGCGCATGGTTGCCGAGCGCAAGCTCTTTCCCTGCTTTGCCGGCTCGGCGCTCAAGGACCAAGGCGTGGATGAGCTGCTGGATGGCATATGCGCGCTGATGCGCGAACAGGCGTGGCTCCCGGAGTTTGCCGCGCGCGTCTATCGTGTCAGCCGCGGGGATCACGGCGAGCGTTTGGCTTGGGTTAAAGTGACCGGCGGCACGTTGCATGCCAAGCAGATGATTGACGGACGTTCCGGTGCCGAGGCATGGGAACAGAAGGTCGATCAGGTACGCATCTATAACGGCGAGAAGTATGAGCTTGCCCAAGAAGTTGCTGCTGGCGGTATTTGTGCCGTGACGGGCCTCGCGCACGTTCGCCCAGGGGACGCCTTGGGCGCGGAATCCGCGTGCGATGCGCCCGTCATTGCGCCAGTTCTCACCTATACGGTGCTTCCGGGCGAACACGATGTCCATGCGGTGTTCAAAGCACTGACTGAGCTGGCGGACGAAGATCCCATGCTCGGCGTAAGCTGGAATACTCATCTGGAGCAGATTCATTTGCAGTTGATGGGCGCCGTGCAACTCGAGGTCGTGCAGCGGGTGTTGGCCGATCGCTTTGGCCTTTCGGTTGCGTTTGAGTCTGGCGGCATTCTCTATAAGGAGACTATTTCGCAGCCGGTCGAGGGCGTGGGCCACTTTGAGCCACTGCGCCACTATGCCGAGGTGCATCTGTGCCTGGAACCGTTGCCGGCGGGTTCGGGCGTGCAGTTTGGCACCGTGACCTCGACCGACGAGCTCGATCTTAACTGGCAGCGTCTGGCACTCACCAACGCCATGGAGCGCGA
>WGSR01000197.1 GCA_014871545.1 Collinsella sp.
GACGAGGACCGCGGTCCTCGTCCAGGCCCATGGCGACGAGCGGAGCGATAACCTTATCGAGAGCGGCCATCAGCTCGGTGGCCTCCTCATAAGAAAGCTCGGGCAGGAGCTTCTCCTTCTTGTTGGCAAGCTCGACCAGGCCCTCAGCGGCATCCTCGGCGGCGAAGACGACGATCTTGCGCATATCGCCCTCGGCGTCGTCGATGCGGCCGACCAGATCGGCAGCCTCGGCCTCGGCCATCAGGCCATCAAGCTCACGGAGGCGCATGCCCAGCAGGTCGGACATTTCCTTCTGCTCCATCTTGGGCTTGAGGTCAAGAAGCTTGATGGCGCGCTCGATGTTCGCCATGCGCTCGGCCTTGGCCTCCTCCTCCTTGGAAATAGCAAAGCGACGGCTACGCAGCAGGCGGGCGGCCTTCTGCATCTTGTCCATCAGCTCTTCGTCATCGTAATCAACGGCGGCCTCGACAACCTCGGCCTCCTCCTCGGCGGAAACCTCGTCAGCAGCCTCAACCTCGGCAGCTTCGGTCTCCACGGTCTCGACTGCCTCGACCTCGGCAGCCATGGTCTCGTTCTCGGTCTCGTTCATGATCTCTTCGTTCTCGGACATGAGACTCCTTCTTGGCCCTCTCGGGCATCATCGCCCCATTCGCGGGGCCCGTCGCGCACTCTTTGCGCTTTAAACATTCATGCCTCTCGGCAAAACGTCCATTAGTTTATGGTGTCGCCATCCAATCTAGCTGCAGAATCTATGTGCACACATTAATGCGACATGTGTGACTCGCGACGAGCGTACACCAGCGACGCCACGAACCCGACCACGGCAATTACAGCCGCCACACGCACGGCAGCTGCAAATCCAATCGCCTGGGCAACGTCCGTCGCAGCGCCAGCGGCGCCGGCGGTCGCAGCAGAACTCGAGAGCAGACCGATAAACAGCGACGGGCCAAACGATGCGGCAATCATATTCCACGTGTTGAGCAATGCCGTTCCGTGAGGATGTTCAGCGGCGGGTAGCGTCTCCAAGCCGGCCGTTTGCGAGGGGCTCAGCACCAAACCGACTCCGGCATACACCACAACGGTCAGCGCCACGACGACGCCGATGTTCATGCTTGCCGCCGTCATCGAGATGGCAGTCTGCCCCACGGCAATCAGGGCAAAGCCGACCGGCAGCAGCGGCCATGCGCCACGGGCGTCCATCACGCGTCCGCCCACAATCGAGGTCACGGCGTTGCAGGCAATTGCCGGCAAAATGAGCAAGCCCGCAACAAGTGCGGTCATGCCGTATGCGCCCTCAAAATAGAGCGGCAACAAAACGCTCATCGAGAACGTCGTCATCATCGACACCACCACAAGCAGGCACGCAGGCCAAAAACGAACGCTCGCCATGGGACGCACGTTAAGCACTGGATGCTCGAGCCTGAGCTGACGGACCGCAAACAGGCCGAGCAGCACAATGGCGGCGAAGAGTGTCACGATGCCGGCAATCAGATTGGTCGAGAACTCGCCTACGGAATACACAAATGCCGTAATGCCGGCGGCGAGCAAAACAACCGACAGGATATCAAGCGTGGTGCTCGAGCGCTCTCCGACATTCTGAACAAGTTTAACGCCCGCCGCAGCGACCACAATGCCGCCCACCAGCGGCACTACGAACACCGCCCTCCAGCCGAACAACGTGCACATAAGACCGCTGATTACGGGTCCAAACGCCGGCCCTAGCGTAATGCAGGCACCGCCCAGGCTCAGATACAGACCGAGCTTCTCACGCGGGGCGCAAGACAGCACCACGTTCATCATGAGCGGAAACAAGATGCCCGATCCCGCAGCCTGCAAAATACGACTTGGCAGCAAAACGCTAAACGACGGAGCGATCAGACACAGGACTTCGCCGGCGACCATACATCCGCATGCGAAAAACAACAGCTTGCGCGTCGAGAAACGGCCGGACAGGAAGGCCATGATGGCCGTAAAGATCGACGTCACGATCATGTAGCCCGAAACGAGCCACTGCGCCGTGGTGGCACTCACCGAAAAGGCTGCCATAATGTCGTGCAACGCCACGTTAATGATGTTCTCGTTAAACGCGACAACAAAGGCTGCAATATACATAACGACGAGAATCGCCGCAGTGGCCGATGGCGTTGCTTGAACTTGTTGCTGAGATTTGCTCCCCATGCATTTCCTTCCTCTTGGAACGACAGTCGCATCGCCCCAGAGGAACAGTCCAGGGCGAAAAATGAGCCCTAGACTTACGCCAGACGCCGTACACGACGAATCTGGCAACATGGTCCAACGTTGAAAGATTGTAACGCGGACACGCAGCTTTCCTTCCGCGCTATTATTAAAAGTCCACGAAAGCATAAGACATGAGGAGCCCGCCATGATTAAGCCCATCATGAAATCCGAGTTCTTTTTGCGTCTGCCTTCCGAAGACGCAGGACCCGACGATGCCGCGACCGGGCAGGATCTCCTGGATACACTCCACGAGTATGAGCGCGAGTGCGTGGGCCTCGCCGCCAACATGATCGGCTTGCGCAAGCGCATCATCTGTGTTAAGGACGGTAATAGAGCGCTCCTGATGTACAACCCTCAAATTCTTGAGCAGGTCAATGCCTATCAGACGAGCGAAGGATGCCTCTCGCTGATCGGCGAGCGCCCCTGTACCCGCTATCGCCGCATTAAGGTTGAGTATTTGGACGAGAACTTCGTCCATCGCATCAAAAACTTCTCGGGCTACACCGCCGAGATCATCCAACACGAAATCGACCACTGCAACGGGATTGTTATATAGTTCCGCCGATTCAAGAAAGCTCCCTGCAGCAAAACAACTGCAGGGAGCTTTTCATAGTGCGGAGTTTCTATCCCCTACGCCTGGCGGTAGTGATCGAAGAAGTCAGCGAGGTCTTCGAGGGACTCTTTGAGCACTTCCATGCGCGGCAGGTACACGATGCGGAAGTGATCGGGCTCGGCCCAGTTAAAGCCGCCGCCGCGCGTGATCAGAATCTTCTTCTCGTGCAGCAGGTCGAGGGCAAACTGCTCGTCATCGGTGATGTTGAACTTCTTCACATCCATCTTGGGGAAGATGTAGAACGCCGCACGCGGCTTAACCACCGAGATGCCGTCAATCTTGTTGAGCGCCTCATACACAAAGTTGCGCTGCTCGTAGACACGGCCGCCGGGACGGATGTAGTCGTTAACGGACTGATGGCCGCCGAGTGCCGTCTGGACGATCGACTGAGCCGGCACGTTGGAGCACAGGCGCATGTTAGAGAGCATGTTGATGCCCATGATGAAATCGCTCATACAGCGCTGGTTGCCCGAAAGCACCATCCAGCCAATACGATAGCCCGCAATCATGTG